>JASJXV010000166.1 GCA_030123805.1 Gammaproteobacteria bacterium | reverse complement strand
CTAAATCCCGCCGTCCCAATTTTTCTTGCAGTGTTATACTGAAGCAGTGAGTATTCTTGATCCACAAAAAATCGAAATCCAGGTTGTGCAGCGCTACGATGCTGCGACAGACCAACTATCGGTATCGTTAGTAATAAGAAACCAGGGTAACTCGGCTCTGGAGCAGCAGGGCTGGCGCCTGTATTTCAGCCTGGGATTAACGCTTGCCGTCGGGGAGACACGAGCCAAAATCCAGATCATCGATGGTCGATATGGCTATCTGCAGCCCACCGCTGAGTGGACTCCACTGGCCCCCACCGAACAGGTGCAACTGGAACTGGAGCCATGGTTGTTCGCTGGAATGAAACTTGGCGCCAGGCAGGGCTTTCATTTGACACAGACAGGACCCGGCAACGAAGAGGTGTTACTCGGCAGCCCAATAATACTGGAACCGATTGTTGACGAAGTGCCGAGATTGGTAAATGACTGGATCAAGGATGTCTCGCCGAGTTCAGATATCGCCCCCCAGACGCCACAGCATATCTACGAAAAAAACCTGTTGGCGTTGAAACAATCCTATGACTTTACGATCATTCCAGCGGCAAAGGTTTCACGGGCAACAAAAAATCATCTGGATCTGACAGCGGGATTTAGTGTGGATTGTGATACGGAGCTTTCCAACGCGCGCGATCACCTCGCGGATCTGCTGAAAAAGTATGGCTCGCCGTCTGCTTCGGGAACCAGAATCAAGCTCTTACTTTCAGCAGATTCGAAACCAGAGAGTTATCGGCTGACCGCTGATACAGACGGTATCACCATAGCCGGGGCTGATCCTGCCGGGGTCTTTTACGGCATTCAGTCGCTGCGTCAGCTATTGATGGCTGGCTCTCTAGCTTATACAACTATCGAGGATTCTCCCGACTGGTCTCACAGGGCACTTTTCCTCGATATCGCCCGCCACTTCCAGGATGCGGAAGAGATCATCAAGGTCATCAGGATGATGGCGGCTTATAAGATGAACCGTTTGCAACTGGGCATTTCCAATGACGAAGGCTGGCGCCTGGAAATTCCGTCGGTTCCCGAGCTCACATCTATAGGCAGTCGGCGAGAGTACCAGGTGCTGGATGATCTCGGTAACGTTCAGGCTCTATATCCAGCCTGTGGCGATGATCACCAACTCTATGCTGGTTACCTGACGCAAATCGATATGGTGCGAATCCTGAGAGTAGCAGCAAGCTATCACGTAGAAGTGATATTGGAAATCAACTTGCCCGGCCATGCCAACGCCATTATCCGATCACTGGAAAATTCTCCACAGTACCAGGTGGTGGATGCCGCTGACAGATCAGTGCACCGTTCGGTGCAGGGCTTTTGCCACAATGTCATCAATGTCTGTATGGATTCCACCTACCGGTTCGTCGAAACCGTACTTGATGATATTAAACACATGTATGCGCAGGCAGATGTTGAATTACGAACTATTCACTTCGGTGGCGATGAAACCCCGGAAGGCGCCTGGCTAGAATCACCCATCGTTCATGAATGTATGCAGGTGTGGAATCCTGACTGGTCAATGGCAAACCAACAGGATGTCAAAGCTGCCCGAAAGGCACTTATGGAACATCACTATCGAAAGCTCACCACAACGGCTGAAAAAGTCATACCCGGGGTCTGCATTGGTTTCTGGCATGAAATGGCACCCTATGCCGGAGACAGCAATAACAATGCCAGACGCTACTTTAACGCATGGACAACCGAGAAAGGTCAGAAATCCATTACTCAAAACCTGCTCTCCAACGATCAAAATATGGTGATATGCAACGCCAGTTTCCTCTATCTGGATATGCCTTATGGTATGCACAGGGATGAACCAGGACTACCCTGGGCAGCTTATATCGATACGCAGTTAATCTATCACTTTGATCCCTTGTCTGATTTGAATATTGAGGAAGACTCGCAACATCTGGTCAAAGGATTGCAAGCGCAACTGTGGGGTGAGACCGTCTACGATTCCGATCTTGCTGATTACTACCTCTTCCCGAGACTGCTGGCAGTGGCCGAAAGAGCCTGGAACAGCGAACCTCAACCTGCCCGTTGGGGTGATTTTGTCAACGCGATCAGCCAGCGGGAACTCAAGCACCTCGAGGCTCATGAGGTACACTTTAGAATACCTCCGCCAGGGGCAACGTATGAACAGGGCATCTTACGCGCCAATATATTATTCCCGGATCTAAGCATCTGCTTTACCACCGATGGCAGTGAACCTCAGTTGGATAGCAGGAAATATGAGGAACCGCTTGAGCTTTCACCAACAGACGCTGGTGAAATAAAGTTAAGAGCTTTTACAACCAGTGGCCGTGGTAGCAGGACAGTTACTGTCTCTTCCTAGGCTCTCGCGACTTGCGTCGCAAGCAACTGCCGCCTGTTCCGTTTGCCCTCGGCAAGCCGGATCTACGATGCTAATCCCTTGAGTCTGCGCGCAGACAGTGCCAGAGCAACGGCGATCCCGGTCAGCAGGTACAAGCCGGCGTCAAATCCGCCGGTGAAATCGTATAAGAGACCCAGGGAAAGAGGACCCAGCACACCTCCTACCTCTGCTGCAGAGAAAAATAATCCACTGGCAATTCCAGCGTAGCGGTCACCGATCCCGGGTAATTCCACCAGGGTTAGGATCAGCACAGTCATCAATGCTGATCGCGCAATTCCTTGTAGAATCAAGCCGGAGAACAGGGGTACGCCGGACTGAAAATGCAACAAAAGGCTGGCTCCTGCCGCACACAGGCTTAAACCCATGAGGATGTCGAAACGCCTTCCGGGTGTCGCCAGCCTGGGTATCAACAAGGATCCGGCAATCCCGATAACAGTCGGAATCGCTGCCCAGTAACCGGCGTTAATTAAGGTCATGCCACCTGTCCTGAGCAATTCCGGCAACCAATTATTCAGGCCGTGATTGAATAGAAAAACACCGACACTCATCAATAGCACCAGGCGGACAGACGGTTCTCTCAATAGCAGTTTCAGCACCTGCCCCTGAGGCAAGCGCGAACTCGCCCGGAGATTGCTCTCGGATGTTTTTGCCACGGGGTGAGAGGCAATCGCGAACCAGATTCCACTGGCAAATATTCCGAATATCGCCCACATAAACATCACGTCGCGCCAGGAATTATCCAGCGCGGGTAACAGTGTGGAATGCGTCAGTGTCAGAGAAACCACACCGCCGATTGCCGGTCCCGTCATATAGATGCCCATGGCCAATCCGCGCGACTGACCCGTGAACCACGTGGTGATAACTTTTGGTGCACCTGCCGAGATGATCGGACCGCCAAGGCCGAATAACATGACTGCGAGCAGCATCTCCACGTAGGTATCTGCAAATCCCCTGGCGAGAGCAGAGCAAGCAATCAGTACACCGCCAATCGCCAATCCCCGACGCGCTCCCAGCTTGTCCAACAAGATACCACAGGGTATGGCTGAAGCAATGTAGACTAATTGCCAGGCTCCCATAATACTCCCCATGGCAGCATGGCTTAATTCAAGACCTGATTCAATCAGGCCGACTAATGGTGCAAGGCTGGTTGCCACCAGCCCGAAAGCCCAATACAGCAGCCAGACACCGGTCAACATCAACCACCGATAAGTGTGTATCGTCTCAGTGTCAGCGGTAACAGGTTTTAGCATGGATTGGACTGCCTTCGCGGCGACATTCGTTCAGAACCTTCGCTTAGGCAACAGCAAACATGTGCTCACTCCATATGCGGCCTGATCAAGTACTTCTCGCCGGTCGCCTGCTTGGCATAGACAGAGATAGCATCCATCTGCAGGACCCCGGCAAGAGAAATCTCTTTGGTATAGGTACTGGCAAAGGTAGTTTTGATCTCTGTAGCAACCCTCTCTCTTAATTTCTGTGCTGCTTCGAAACCAATCTTTTGCAGGAAGGGTGTGAGTAGCCAGCCACCGATTCCCCAGGCAGTACCAAAATTGCGGGTAAAGGTGGTCGGGGTGCGTTCCAGACCGCCATAGATGTAAACCTGTTTGTGCACTGTCGATCCATAGCGGCTAAATTCCGTAGCAGACTTGTTGGCTGCCGCTTCCATGCAGGTGAGGATCTGGCCAGCCAGTTTGCCGCCGCCGGTGGCATCAAAAGCCAGGGTCGCCCCGGGATCTACCAGCGCGTCAATCAGATCTCCCATAAAGGCAGGTTCACTGGAGTTGCAGACATGGGTAGCACCAATGGCTTTGAGCAAGTCAACATGCTCCTGCTTGCGAACGATGTTAACCAACTGGACATTGTCCTGGATGCAGATCTTGTTCAGCATTTGACCCAGATTGGAAGCGGCTGCAGTATGCACCAAAGCTGTGTGACCCTCCAGGCGCATGGTTTCCACCATACCCAATGCCGTCAGCGGATTAACGAAACAGGATGCCCCGTCCGCTGCGGTCGCATCTTCGGGTAACAGCAGACACTCGACTGCCTTTATGGCCCGATATTGTGCATACATGGCGCCAGCTACTATGGCGACGGTTTTCCCCATGAGCGCCTGAGCCGCTTCCGATGCACCTGCCTTGACCACCACCCCGGCGCCTTCATTACCAACCGGAAGGGATTGATCCACCCGGGCTTGCATGTTGCGCATCAAATTTTCCGGAATGCTTGCGGTCAGAACCGGGCTTTCGGCAGTGCCAATTATCCTCGCCGTGTCTATATCCGCCATGCCAAACAGCAGCCCCAAATCGGATGGATTAATCGGAGTGGCTTCAATGCGGACCACCACTTCATTTTCTTCAGGTTCCGGTACGGGAACTGAAACCAGTGAGACTTCAAGATTTCCGTCTTTCTTTACCAGGGAGCGAAGCTGCAGCCCCATATCTGAATTTTTTTTTGTCATTCTGATTCTCCAGGTATCTCCCGTTCTCTGGCCCAGACTACTCTCTTGCGCTGACTACAGAGGTCTGATCGCTTCAAGATCGGGAAATAATTATTGCGTAAATGAGATTGATTCGAATAAACGAGTCACCAGGTTACAGTAACATGACCAGCCATTCCGGGGACAGAATTAATTCTGTCCCCTTATCCTGCAACTTTTTCCAACACGTGCACCACACAGACTGCACCGACACCCACCATATGGGTTAATCCCATCCTGGCGTTGGGTTGTTGCCGTGGTCCGGCTTCTCCCCTGAGCTGCCTTGTGACTTCCACGACCTGTCCTGTTCCGGTGGGCCCAGTCGGGTGACCCATGGACAGCAATCCTCCCGATGGGCTGAGCGCACATCGACCGCCGATATCGAATTCACCAGCAGTAATAAGCCCGGCCGCTTCACCGGGACCACATAATCCCATGGCTTCCGCGTACAAGATTTCTTCGATGGAAAATGCATCGTGTACTTCCACAACATCCAGGTCGCTCGCCGCGATCTCCGCTTGCTCAAAAGCTATTTTTATAGTCGAACCGGTCAGTTCGGAATCGTGATTTTCTCCCGCTGCATAGAGTTGCTCGGATCTGGAAACTGAGGCGGTGACACGTACCAGACGACTTGCATCTATACCCAGTTTTGCAACCGCTTCTTCCGATGCAACGATAACAGAGGCTGCTCCTTCTCCCACGGGACAGCATTGCAGACGGGTCAGGGGACCTGCGATATAAGGCGGCGCCAACACTTCTTCCAGTGTTCGTTCCTTCTGTCGTTGGGCATAGGGATTCATGGAACCATTTTTATGGTTTTTAACTGCAACGGCAGCGAGTTGCTCTGGCGTTGTGCCGTATTGGTTCATATACCGGTTAGCTAACAGGGCAAAGCTAGCCACTGGCGCCATCGGTTTGCGGACCAGATCCCGAAGGCCCACTTTTGCCGGGGCGAAATTAACCTTTCCCAGCTTGTCGACACCTGCCGCCATGGAGACGTCGACTATGCCGCTGGCAACATCGATACATGCCTGTCTGAAAGCAGTTGACCCTGATGCTGACGCATTTTCTACCTGTGCAATGGGAATACCCGTTGTACCAAGATGTCTGATCATTATCCTTGCTGGCGCCATCCCCAGGATGGCGGTACCCAGGTAAAAGGATTCCACATCTTTCCATTCAATATTTGCGTCCTTGAGAGATTCACGAATGGCTGTCAAACCCAGCTCAACAAAGGGACGTTCTGTCGGACGTTGATATCGGTCCAGACCCACCCCGACAACGTAAACGGGTCTCATCTGCTTCAGAGTTATGCTCATATAGGTAGTTCCTGTCCAGTATTAAATAAACTTGACCAATATTCAAAATAATTTGTTAACTGTTAGCTATACAAATCAACCACTTACTAAGGAACTAACACCCTCGATTTTCATTTCCAGTTGAGGACTGGTTAGTTCCTGTC
>JASJXV010000008.1 GCA_030123805.1 Gammaproteobacteria bacterium | reverse complement strand
TTTAAACACCCACTTTTTTTGTCTCACCACCTGCAATCCCATCACCCTATTTGGATAGCAGTGATAGCTGACAGTATCAAGAGACAAATTTTAAAAAGCTGCTAATCGTTTATTGTGCTCGACGGAAAACACTACGTAGTCACGTTATCGAAGGTCCAAGTGATTGCTAACGAGAACCAATGTCAATATATCGGAAATTGGTTTCAGCCATGCCTCGTCTACCGGGTGTGTGGCAGGAGCGACTCCAGTATTTTAGATCTAAAAAACCATTCGGTTCCAACCGACTCCTGCTTGACAGCATATGCAGGTGGGATTAGCCTGCTTGGCAATCGGAAGTAGATTTCTATTTCGCACCCTGATCGCCTTCAACAAGAGGAGCGAAATGGCATGGACGAAACCAGCAAGCGACGCCTGGGTGCAGTTACTGAAGAAAACTACCGAAAGAGATGGCAGTGGGATGCTGTCGCCTGGGGCTCCCATTGCGTGGATTGCTTCCCCGGCAACTGTCCTTACCGCGTCTACTCGAAAGATGACAAAGTAATCTGGGAAGAGTCATCTGGCACCATCCCCGCCATCTATCCTGATATACCCGACCGCAACCCGATGGGTTGTCAGAAAGGTGCTGGATGGAGCAAAACTCTCTATGGTGAAGATCGCGTCACCGAGCCATTGAAACGTGCCGGGGAGCGTGGTGAGGGGAAGTGGCAAGCGGTAAGCTGGGACCAGGCACTGACCGAGATAGCCGACGCATTGCTGGATGCGATCGAGTCCGAGGGGCCCGATTCCATTATTCACGAGGCGACTCCTGCTGAAGGTGGCACCACGGCTCAGTGGCCCTGCACCCGATTGATATCGGGAATGCTGGGTGGTTTACATACCGACGTCAATGGTGTCATCAATGACTTTCAACAAGGACAGTACCTTACCTGGGGTAAGTTCAATCCCAGCATCAGTCCTGAGTCGCGGTTTCGGGGGCAATTAAGTCTGATCTGGCATTCCAATCCAGTCTATACCAGCATCCCCAATTACCATTTCCGCAGTGAAGCTCGCTATACAGGCACGGAGGAGATCCTTATCGGTCCTGATTGCAGCCCTTCACATGTCCATGCCGACAAGTATATACCGGTAAAGATAGGCACAGACGGTGCGTTGGCCCTGGCAATGTGTCAGGTCATTATGCAGGATGGCAACTACGATGCGGCTTTCATCAAGGATCAGACCGATTTGCCCCTGCTGGTTCGCCGTGACAACAACCGTTACCTGCGTGGCAGCGATATGGAGCGAGATGGCCTCGATGATCAACTTTACTTCCTGGACGGCAACAGCAAGCTGGTAGTCAAGGCGCCGCGTGAAACCCTGGCTCTGGGTGAGATCGACCCGGTGCTCGATGGCAGTGCCACCGTCACCTTGCTGGATGGGTCAAAAGTTGAAGTGATACCGGTTTTCACGAAATTGCGCGCCATGCTGGATGCTGATTATACGCCCGAACTGGGTGGCGAGATAAGTGGCGTCAATCCGGACGTGATAACAACCATCGCACGCAAGGTGGCAACCCGTAGAACCACCATAGGCAGGGGAATGAACCTCTGCAAGTTCTACCATGGCGATTTAATCGAGCGCGCCATGCTATTGTTGTTGGCACTCACCGGCAACTGGGGCAGAACCGGTACCGGTATGGGCAGCTGGTCACCACCGAACTTTCCGGGACCTGGTATTTTCGCCGCCAAGCAACGGGCCGGTATCGAGGAAGCACACCGCGTAGTGGAGGCCCAGAAGGATGGTCTCAAACCAATAATGGAAGCGGATCCCTCCCTCACTCGCGAGATGGCTGCGATCGAAGCGGTGCACCAGGCTGTTAGCGCAGGATTAGGTGGCATGGTCCCCATAACAAACCTGTTTTACTACCACTTCGGCTACAAGGAAAACTGGAATAATCCCGAATGGGGTGATCCGACCATGGTGCGCAGCTTCGATGAGTATTTCAATGAAGCGATGGAAAAGGGTTGGTGGAAAGGGGTCAGTCGACCAGCCCCGGAAACGACCCCTCAGGTGTTGATCGAAGTAGGTGGCAATATGCTGCGCCGGGTACGTGGTGGTCAGAACATGCTGCTGAAGCATCTGTGGCCAAAGCTGAAGATGATTATCCAGGTGGACTGGCGCATCAACACGACCGGTATGTGGGCCGACTATATCCTGCCTGCTGCCCAGCACTACGAAAAGATGAGTTTTCACTTTGCCGAACCGATGCTCCACCGTCTCACCTTCTCCGACCGGGCAGTTTCTCCTCTGGGCAATTCCAAACCGGAATGGGAGATCTTCAGCATGCTGGCCAAGAAGCTGGAGGAAAGAGCCAGGCAGCGTAATTTAACCACATATAAGGATGCCACGGGCCGCGAGAGAAGCCTCGAGAATCTCCATTATCGCTACACCCTTGGCCTTGAAAAAGAGGACGATCTGGTGGATGAGTGGGTCAGAGACTCAGTCTTGACCGGGGTTGTTGAAGAAGGCACCAACCTTAATACGCTTCGCGAAACAGGTATGGCGAATATTACCGACGGTGGCGCTGAGGACACCTTTCCCTACTCCCTCAATCAGGCATCCGATGTTGATGTCGAGAAACGCCCCTTCCAGTCCCTGCGTTGGCACGTCGATGACAAGCTACCCTATCCAACCTTCTCTCGACGCGCCCAGTTCTATATCGATCACGAATGGTTTCTGGAGGGTAAGGAGGAACTGCCGGTTCACAAACCCAACCCCAAGATGGGTGGAGATTACCCCTTCGAGATGACCAGTGGACACAATCGCTGGAGCATCCACTCCATGAATATCACCAATCGAACCATGCTGGACACCCATCGCGGACAACCCCACATGGTGATCAACAACCGGGATGCCTTGAGTAAACTGGTTGCCGATGACGATGAAGTTCGTGTATTCAACGATTTGGGATCCTTCTTTGTCCGGGTGAAAATAGCACCCTGGGTGCGACCAGGACAGGTTATCGTTTACAACGGCTGGGAGCCATATCAGTTCAGGGGTTGGCGCGGACCCATGGACCTGGAGCCGGGAATGGTGAAGTGGCTGCATCTGGCGGGTGGCTATGGCCATTTACGCTATTGGCCGGTGCAATGGCAGCCGACCTTTTTTGATCGTGGTATTCGGGTCGACTACGAGAAAGCGGATGAGGAGGGAGTAACATGACCAGGGCAACAAACAGCGACTCGAACAGGCAACTTGCCTGGGTGATCGATCTCAATAAGTGCCTGGGATGTCAAACCTGCTCGGTGGCATGCAAAGTATTGTGGACCCGGGAAGAGGGCGAAGAGCACCAATGGTGGCGCTCTGTTAACACGCAACCGGGAGAAGGCACACCGAAGAGCTGGGAGCAGATGGGCGGTGGTATTGATCCGCAGACCCAGGAACCTCGCCCCGGTCATCAACCCACCCGCGAGGAGTTTGGTGGTGCCTGGGAATTCAACTTCAAGGAAGTCCTCTATGGCGGCAACGCCGGTAAGGAGTTTCTGGAACCCCAGGCCCCTCGAAAAAATCGTTGGGCCATGAATTGGGATGAAGATCAAGGGGCAGGGGAGTGGCCCAACTCCTACCATTTCTATCTGCCGCGTATGTGTAACCACTGTTCACGACCGGTTTGCCAGGAAGCTTGCCCTGTGGGCGCTATCTACAAACGTGACGATGGCATCGTGCTGCGGGATGAAGAGGTCTGCTCTGGTGCTCGGTTCTGTATGGAAGCGTGTCCCTATAAGAAGATCTATTTCAACTACCAGCGGCATGTGGCTCAGCAGTGCATCGGCTGTTATCCCCGCATAGAAGCGGGTGTCGCACCATCGTGTGTGCGCCAGTGTCCGGGTCGTGCTCTATTCATCGGCTGGCGCGATGACGAAGGCGGAGCCATTCACCGGCTGATACGTGAATGGAAAGTGGCCTTACCGCTGCATGGCGAATACGGTACCGGTCCCAACGTCTTCTATGTGCCGCCACTTTCTGCTGACCGTCTTAACGAGGACATGTCATTCCAAAACGATGTGCCACGCATTCCACCGGAATATCTGGAATCGCTGTTCGGTCCGGCTGTGCACGACGCCCTTAATACCCTGAAAAGGGAAATTGCCAGTGTGCGAGCGGGGGGGTCTTCAGAAATTATTGACACCCTCGTCGCCTATCAGTGGCACGAACTGCTGGGACCCTTCAGCAAGGATCCAGTTTCTGTATAATCGCTGATTTACGAGAAAAGGGAAAAGGGGACAGATTTATTTTGGAAAAGGGGACAGATTTATTTGGGAAAGGGGGCAGATTTATTTTCTCCCTTGTTCCCACTCAATAAAATTGTCTGAGTGTAATGCTGCGAATCCATTCACCCTCTTTCCCTCATTCTTCTTGGTTACTTCATTGAGAACTTAAGAGGTCAATTTAAGAGAAATGATTAAGGGGTCAAGTCTTGATATGATACTTTATGCATTATGCATCTGATTTATTACCGCGTAAAGGTATTATATCAAGACTTGACCCCTCCCTTTACCCTCCCTTTACTTCTTTAGCTAGTATCTATGTTATCAAGGTAGTACTTTAATAAAATGGGATGTTGGTGGCCCAAAGCTCTACGATGTTCGATTTCTTGTTTATGCTTCAATCGCGCCATAATTAGATTGTGAGCCAACTTGAAAGTAATTTGATGATTCGTCTTCCCCAGCAGCATATCCTGAGGCAGTGTGTGTATGATTCCGGGTTCATGTATGAGTATCCATGAGGGAAATGAACCACATTCAAGAGGTTCTGAAAAATCATAGATGTCCTCCATACTCAAATAGTCCATCCAGAGCTGTTTGATAGAGCTGTCTCTAAACGCTTCTGATGAAAAGTAATCTTCAGTCTCAGTTGGAAATGCCCAGCACATTCTGCAACATACTTCAATCTGTGAAGAGCGCTCACCCAGGAAATGCAGGGCTTTAGCGAGCCTGAATCCAATTTCAGGCACGGCAGTATAGTTCCCTTCTGTCTCTATGATTTGTCGCACACTTGACCAGTCACCGGCTTGCGCCAGAAGATAACTGGCATGCAGTTTGGGAAACTGCGGATTATAGGCCCGATCCACTGTCGCGTTTGCCAACCAGTGCCACAAGCTATTGATAAAATCATTCTTTTGGTCACCCAAAAGTTCCAGTGCTGTAGCAACAAGCCGGTTTTCGATTAATTGCAATTCAGACATGTCGCCAATGGCAGGTTTTTGAATCATGCTTAAGCTGTGCACCAGCAAATCGTAACCCGCCAGATCTTTGTGATCTGGTGCCCTTAAATATAATTCACTAATGCAGGCTTCAGCATCGTTTAAATTCCGTACGATAATAGCCGCAACTAAATTGTTAACCGCAGCGATAACAGGATTATTGATAAACAGGTCTTGCTGTGGGTGCCTATTCTTCGCTTCAAACTGACATGCAAGCAGTGCTTCAAGTTCATTGTTTCTACTGAATTGAAGCTCTTTAGTTTCAGTAATATTTGGCTGAGACCAACTCATCAATTGTACTTTTTTTCGGGATAAACCCAGACGATCCGCGTAGTCACATGCTTGTCGAAGCAGCGAAATAATTTTTGGAATACTGCCCGATAGTGTTTCATCCAGATATTCGACCTCACAAGAGCGCCAGGCTGCATAGGCACTAGAGGACACTCGTCCACTGGTCAGCAGAAAATCGAGAGAACTGAAAAACCCGTGATTTAGCAATTGATCATCAACAATTGCTTGAATGGACTTGTCAATAGTTAATGTGGTTTTACTCATATCTACGGGTTGATTACTTTGATGATTTTATATCAGTGCACCGTCATCGGCGGCAACTGTCTGACCGGTCATGTATCTTACTCGGTAAAGACGTTCCCCGCATCGACACTAAATGCATCCAACAGAAACCTTTCCTGCGGCTTCTCTGATGCTGTCTTGGGAATTTCGTCCACAACGTGAAGATAGGTGGGCACAAAATTAGATTCCAGGTCCTTTCTGCACAGCGCAAAAACAGACGCTGTATCCAGCAATTCAGCATCAACGGGAACGATAGCGGCCACAACATCTTTCTCGCCAGGCGCGCCTGAACTCGCGGCAACGCGTTAAACAAATACATCAGTTACCTGGGGATGATTTCTCATCAAAAGGGCGAATCTGTCGCCTGATTCCATGCCGCGGCTAATCAGTGCGTGTGCAATGCGATTACCATTCTCCAACAGATCACCATAGGTGCGAGTCTCATCTTACCTGACTCCGCCACCTTCAAAGGTGACGATATCCAGATCTGGATATTGATCGGCTTTGGTCGCGATGACATCCGCTAATATCAAGTCATTTCTTTCTCTGGCCATTGCTGCAACTTGCCTCCATTAATAGCGGGTCGGTTGAATTGTCAATTCAGTTCATTGGTCCCGCACACATCAGTCCGTGTCACGGATCGCTTCGGCGACTGTTTCAAACAGTTGGCTGATCTCCTCCTCAGTGATGATAAGGGGAGGGGAGAACACCATGGCATCACCAATGTTGCGAACCCAGAATCCTTTCTCATAACATTTCTTGCCCACTTCTATGCCTCTTGCCATAGGCGCGTCTTCCCTGGGTGACATCTCAACGGCACCGATTAGCCCGATACAACGCACATCGATCACATTGGGTTCGTGCTTCAGTTTGAGGGCGGTGTCCATCCAGTGGTCTTCCAGTTCTAGGACGCGTTGGAACAGATTCTCCTCTTCATAGATATCCAGAGTTGCCATACCGGCAGCGCACGCCAGCGGATGGCCGGAATAGGTGTAGCCATGAAACAGTTCAATCCCGGGCGCCGAATTATTCATAAACGTATCGTGTATCTCATCGCTGATAAATACAGCTCCCATGGGAACAGTGGCATTGGTGATGCCTTTCGCGGTGGTTATGAGATCGGGAGTCACACCGAAGCGTTTGGCCGCACAGCTATCGCCCAGGCGACCAAAGGCGGTAATCACTTCATCGAATATCAGCAGAATACCGTGTTTGGTGCAGATATCTCTTAATCGCTGCAGATATCCTTCCGGGGGTAATATGACACCGCCTGCACCCGCTACCGGCTCCACGATCACAGCAGCAATTGTCTCAGCGCCATGCAATTGCACGAGTTCCTCAAGATCATCGGCTAGATGGGCTCCCCATTTGGGTAAACCACGTGAGAAAGCGTTGTGTTCAATATCCAATGTATCTCGAATATGATCTATGCCAGGTAGCAACACGCCGAATTGCTGTCGATTGTTTACCAGACCACCTACCGAGACGCCGCCGAAACCCATACCGTGATAGCCCTTGACTCGACCAATCAGCCGTTGTCGTGATCCCTCACCCCGGATCTTCTGATAAGCGAGAGCGATTTTCAGAGCAGTGTCTACGGATTCCGATCCGGAGTTGGTGAAGAAAACGTGACCAAGTTCATCTGGAAAGTGCTTGACCAATCGGTTGGCAAAATTAAACGCGTGAGGGTGACCCATACCAAAGCTGTGGGCAAAGTCCAGGTCCTGCAATTGGCGGCTGATCGCATCATTGATCCGTTCACGATAATGACCCGCGTTGACGCACCAGAGCCCAGCCGTGGCATCCAGGATGTTATTACCATCGGAATCCTGATAATACATTCCTTTAGCGCTTACGATAAAGCGAGGATTCTCTTTGAAGCTTCGGTTAGGCGTAAATGGCATCCAGTAGGCGTCAAGGGAATCTGGCAGAATATTGTGATTGATGTTGGTCATATGGGATGTCCTATAAGTTCAAGTAATTGGCCGGGTGTTTCTATGAGCGCAGATGCTCCGGCTTCTATTAGTTCGCCGTCCGTTCTAAATCCCCACAGAGCACCGATGCCACGCATATTTACAGCGACAGCCGTCGACATATCCATGGCAGAATCACCCAGAAAGATAATTTCCTGGCATTTTACTCCCATTTTCTCTGCAATTATCCGAGCACCCGTTGGGTCTGGTTTGTGAGGTACTCCGTGCATGTAACCCTGAATGACATCGAATGCAATATTCGGGAAGAAGTGCCGGATGCATAATTCTGCGAAATGATGGTCCTTGTTGGATAATACACCGATCTTTATTTTGTTCCTGGATAATTCCTTTAGAAGAGAAGTTATGCCTTCATATTCCTCTGTCGCCACATGCCAATTGTCAGCATAGTCTTTTGCTTGCGCCTTAACGCATCTGTTTATGATTTGTTCCGTTCGTGCAGTTTCAGGCAAAG
Organism: Gammaproteobacteria bacterium; assembly: GCA_030123805.1. Taxonomy (GTDB): domain Bacteria; phylum Pseudomonadota; class Gammaproteobacteria; order Pseudomonadales; family Azotimanducaceae; genus JASJXV01. The sequence goes on along the minus strand of JASJXV010000008.1, from coordinate 41,451 downwards.
CGCGTTCGACACATTTCCTGGCGCCATCACCAACAAAATACTTGTATGAAGTATCGGGATGAGGCGGGAAGCCTTCACTTTCCAGTACCCTGTTGTGACAGTCCGTCAAATCCTTCAGGGTGTTAAGCAGCGTACCGTCCAGGTCAAATATGACAGCCAGGCATTTGATAAAGCGCATACAAGCTATCCTTCACAGGCCGAGCACAGCCTTGGCGATGACATTTCTTTGTATTTCGGATGAACCTCCGTAGATGGTTGCAACACGCTGAGACATGTAACTCATACTTGTTTCCCGGGCATAGTCCGGACCCACGGGTGGTTCATTCAGGCCGTCTGTCAGAGCCGGGAAGGGAATGGCATAGTAGGCCGTGGCCTCAATGGCAAGTTCAGTCAGTCGCTGCTGAATCTCTGTGCCTTTTATCTTGAGGATGGATGATTCCGGACCAGGGGCGTGCCCGGTGGCTACCGTTGCCAGCGTTCTGAGTTCGGTCATCTCCAGAGCCATGAGCTGAATCTCGATATCGGCAAGCTTTGTTCTAAAGTCCGCATCTGCCAGTAGAGAAACACCCTCGTATACTTGTTCTGTAGAGATCTTTTTGAGTTTCGCGAATGCCGCCTTTGATCGTGCCACGCCAGCAAGTCCCGTACGCTCATGGGTCAATAATTCCTTGGCATAGGTCCAGCCCTTGTTTTCTTCACCGATGCGGTTTGCCGTCGGAACTTTTACATCCTCAAAAGTCACTGAGTTTACAACGTGACTCCCACCCATGGTGATAATAGGGCTGACTGAGATACCCGGCGTGGTCATATCGATCAGCAGAAAGGTGATACCCTGCTGTTTCTTGCCGGTACTATCAGTCCTGACCAGAGCAAAAATCCAATCCGCATTATGTGCGTCCGAAATCCAGGTCTTGGCGCCATTCACCGTATAGTAATCACCCTCCCTGACTGCCCGGGTTCTGAGAGAGGCCAGGTCCGAGCCGGAACCGGGTTCAGAATATCCCTGACACCATCTTCTTTCACCGGAAAGTATCCTGGGTAGATGTTCCTCTCTTTGGACATCGTCTCCGTAGGCAATCAGGATGGGTGCCAGCATGCTGATGCCGAAGGGGCTCGGTGCGGGACAACCTGCATTGGCGGTCTCGCGATCCCAGAAATACTTCCGGGTAGCCGTCCAGCCGGTACCTCCATACTCCACCGGCCAATTCACAGCAGCCCAGCCTTTTTCATAGGTCGCATGGTGCCACCTTTTAATGTCCGCTTCGCTGGGATTCATCCTTACCGCGTCCGGGAAGTTTGCATTGATGAATGCCCTTATTTCATCCCGGAATGCAAGATCTTCAGCACTAAAAGACATGTCCATTTGTTGAACCTCTGACTAATTTACGAAATCTGCTGTCTGGATTCTGAGCATTTACGGATAGTTCGGACATGGATAGATCTCCGCCATTAAATCTTAACCAAGTAGATAGTCCTTGGCTGCATTCAGTTTTGCTGCCAGGTACGTGGAGCCGCCATGATCCGGGTGTAGCTTTTGCATCAGTCGACGATGTGCACCTACTATTTTTTCCTTTGAAGCGCCTGGTTCCAGCCCCAGAATTTCCAAAGCCTCTTGTTTGGTCATGGATCCACTGGAGGAGCGTTGCGAATTTTGTTGACCTGCAGGTTCTGCGTGTTGCCGCCAATCAGGGTGGCAACGTTCAAGCCAGGCCTCGAGAACCTGCAATGAATCAGGGTCCGACTGGCAATTCCGGTGCAGGATCATCAGTTCGTTCATCGCTAATGAGGATAGCATTTTGCCCTGGAATGGACCCTCCAGAACCTCGCCATCCATTTCACCTGTATCGTGATCCAGGGACATGGCAAGAAATCTGGTCTGAATCTTCGAAGCTTGCCCGGCGCGCTGCGTCCAACCCGCACTGCGCGCATATCCGGATAACTGCCGAAATAAGGGAATGGCTCTTAAGAGTAAGGGCAATCTACGCAGCAGAGGCAATACCGCGGCACCTGCGGCTACCAGCCAATGTAATCTGCCCGTTGCAGCCAGGAAAAGCAATGCGAAGATGAACAGGATAAATACCCACATCGCTACCAACCGCCGCAAGCTCAAGTTTGTCTGTTTAAACAAAAATGCGGCGATTGATGCAACCACAACAGCGCCCACAACAACAATAGTCAGATAGAAAATAATCTTTTAGCCCTTCTTTAGCTGTTGAGTGATCAATTGCACTGAAGATCCGGATCCTTTGCTGAAATCTTCCAGGGCTTTGCGCCCCCCCGCAGCATATATGGCAACGGCACCAAGCATTTCCTTCAGCTGTTTTGGACTGCTCGAGTCGAACCGGCAATAGGCACCATGCGTCAAGCGAGCAATCTGACGAAAAGCTTGTTCTGCCAATGGATCATAGCCTTCCTGAAACAGAAATACCGGCACATTCAGGATACCGAGTTTACCCGCAAGATGACACAGGTCATCAATGGCTTCCTCCATGGCATCACCTACAAAGACAACTGCGTGTATTTTCCGTGCTGTGGCTTCCTCTACACAGTGTTGCAGTATTCTGTTTAGCTGGGTTCTGCCGCCGAGACAGAAGACAGAAGTCATCTTTTTTAACAGCCGGGCAGAATCCTTGAACCATTGACTCTTGGAAAACTCACCGAAACCGCGATAGTAGCAGAGCTGAATTTCGAGTCCGCCGAGGGCAGCGGTATCAGCGAACATTTCAGCCTGAATGTGGCTGGCTTGATCCCAGGTGGCCTCTCTGCTCGCGGTAGCATCCATGCCAAAAATCAGCCGGCCAGCACTGGCGCCGGTTTTGGCAGGCGGTACTTTTGCCACCTGATTGAGAAATTGATCCACTGCTTTGTTGCTGGAGTTAGTTGGATCTCGTTTTCTGATGTGTTTGTCTTTCATTGGATTCGGTGAACATGACGCTGCTATGCGATGTTTAAAATGCGAACTGATCCTGCCCATTCAATCATTTTATTATAGTATGCCGGAGCCACTGAGTCTCGATGTTCAATCGGCAAATCCGGCCTGTCAGATGAGTACGCAGTAGGTAAGTCCGGGCGACCCCGTCTATCAGGACTGCCTCCTGGGTACTCGATTGTGCAATAATAGCCGGAGATCCAGGAATCACTAATTATCGGGGTAGGCGCTACGAAAAAAATGTCGGCCAAGAACAAACTGGTAATTGCCATATCGTCGCGCGCGCTATTTAACCTTGATGACAGCGACAAGGTCTATCGTACAGAAGGATTAAAGGCTTACGCGGCCTATCAGATAGCCAGGGAAAACGATCCTCTTGAACCGGGCGATGCATTTTCGCTGGTCAGGAAATTATTGCATATCAATGAGTTGATACAGGAGCCGGAGCGGGTCGAGGTGATTCTTCTGTCTCGCAATACTGCCGATACCGGTTTGCGGGTATTTAATTCAATTCAGTACCACGATTTAGATATTTCACGGGCCGCATTTACAGGTGGAATGTCGCCTTTTCGATATATGAAACCGTTCGGCTGCCACCTGTTTTTGTCCACCAACGCTGAGGATGTCAGGGAAGCACTGGACAAGGGTATGGCCGCTGCCACCATTCTGCGCGGCAACTCACAAACAAACCAGAATGATAAGTTGCATTTTGCATTCGACGGCGACGCCGTAATTTTCTCCGACGAAGCAGAACGCGTATACAAGAAGGAGGGACTCGAGGCTTTTACCCAGAGCGAACGAGAGTCTGCTGAAACTCCGCTAATGGGAGGTCCTTTCAAGGATTTTCTGGCCGCTTTACAGCAATTACAAGCGGAATTCTCTCACGCTGAAAGCCCCATACGCACCGCTCTGGTAACGGCCCGGTCGGCACCGGCTCACGAGCGTGTGATCAAGACCCTTAGAGCCTGGCAGATCAGGCTGGATGAATCACTTTTTTTGGGTGGCATGAACAAATCAGAATTTCTAAAAGCCTATGGCGCTGATGTCTTTTTTGATGATCAAGCAGATCATTGTGAAGCTGCCAGTGAACATGTTGCTACAGGACATGTCCCCCACGGTATCGCAAATTCCGCTACTGACCAGGAAGATTAGAAGAATGTATACCTGACGCCGATGGCCAGCAGGACAACCGCCAATATGGGTTGCAGGATATTGTCAGGCATGAAGACCGCGACTTTGGTACCCACATATATTGCTGGCAGCGAACCAATTAACAGACAAAGCAATAGAAACAAGTCCACGTTACCCAGGTAGAAGTGCCCTAAACCTGCTACCAGCGTGAGTGGTACCGCATGTACCATATTGGTGCCGACGATACGCAATGCACTCAGGCGAGGGTAGAGGAGCAGCAGAACCGCTGTCGCCACTGCTGCGGCACCTACAGAAGAAAGGGTGACCGTAACACCCAACCCGATGCCCATCAGGAAAGTCAACACGTCGCTGCTTCGATTGGACTGGACCTTCAGATCACTGCGCGTGGCGGCAACTGGCCGGTTTCGCAAAAATGAAACTCGGAAAGCCAGAATAGCTGCAGTGACTATCAGCATAATACCCAATGTTGTGGTTATGAGTTGGCGATACTGATCCGGAGAATCGAACAACAGGTGCAAGCCCAGAATGGTTAACAACGCCGCAGGTACGCTACCCGCGGCAAGTAAAAACACCAGGGGCCACTCAATACTTTGTTGCCCGGCATGCAGCACCGCACCACCGGATTTGGTTACAGCGGCATACAAAAGGTCTGTTCCAACCGCAATATGGAGAGGAAAACCAAACAACAGGAGTATGGGCGTCATCAGAGAACCACCACCCACACCGGTGATACCAATGGCCAGTCCGACGGTTGCACCAGCAAAAATTGTTAAACCTATGTCCACATTTGTTTTCTCAATGGACTAAAATTATGCTTCTCACGGGTGGCAGGTGGATGAAATCTGCGCTGCCAATTGCGTGATCATTGTAAATTTAGCTCAAGTCATTTATTCTTTGTAGTAATATTTGTGTATATTTATATGTGGTAAATGAATATCTGCCTGGAGGTCATATGAAGCTTCAACAACTTCGATATATCTGGGAAGTCGCTCATCATGATCTGAACGTCTCTGCAACGGCACAAAGTCTCTATACCTCCCAACCCGGAATCAGCAAACAGATCCGATTACTTGAAGACGAACTGGGAGTCGAAGTATTTTCAAGAAGCGGCAAGCATCTGACCCATATCACACCGGCCGGTCAGTCAATCATTGATAAAGCGGGGGAAATCCTGCGCACAGTCGAGAGCATCAAACAGGTCGCACAGGAATTCTGTAATGAGAAAAAGGGATCGCTATCCATTGCAACCACTCATACTCAAGCCAGATATGCGTTACCCAAAGTAATCAGTGCGTTTATTAAAGACTATCCTGATGTTGCACTGCACATGCATCAGGGTACTCCGATTCAGATTTCTGAACTGGCAGTTAATGGCTCAGTGGATTTTGCTATTGCAACAGAAGGCCTGGAATTATTTTCCGATCTGGTCATGATGCCTTGCTATAAATGGAATCGAAGTATTCTGGTCACTAAAGATCACCCTCTGGCATCCGTTTCAATGCCCACCATCGAGGAAATCGCCCAGCATCCAATCATCACTTATGTGTTTGGATTCACGGGTCGCTCCAAGTTGGATGAGGCTTTTGAGAGAAACGGACTTGAACCCAAAGTGGTGTTTACTGCTACCGATGCCGATGTGATCAAAACTTATGTTCGCCTGGGGTTGGGAGTGGGTATCATTGCAGGGATGGCATATGACCAGGTCCACGATTCAGATTTGGTGGCAATTGATGCCAGCCATCTGTTTGGTGCCAGCACAACCATGATAGGTTGTCGCAGGGGAACTTTCCTGCGTGCTTACATGTACGAATTTCTTGAGCTCTTTGCCCCTCACCTAACAAAATCACTAGTGGATCAAGCATTCAAGCTACATACCAAAACGGCTATGGATGAATTATTTGCACATGTAAATTTGCCAACTCGATAACTGGTCTAACGACAATACAAGCTCGCGGACTAGTCCCAATTCAGAATAACTTTACTGGCCTGGCCGGCGCACATCAAATCGAATCCCTTCTGAAATTCAGTGTAGTGAAATCTGTGTGTTATAACCGGCGTAATATCCAAACCATTCTCAATCATTACAGACATCTTGTACCAGGTCTCATACATTTCTCGCCCATAGATTCCCTTGATAGTCAGCATGTTGAAGATGACCGTATTCCAATCGATGGCCAGTTCCCCCTCGGGTAATCCCAGCATGGAAATTTTGCCACCATGGCACATATTGGCAAGCATATCCTTGAAAGCCTCTGGACTGCCGGACATTTCAAGTCCTACGTCAAATCCTTCAGTCATACCCAGTTCCACCTGCACATCCGCGAGTTTCTCCCTGGTCACATCGACAGATCTTGTAGCTCCCAGTTGTATAGCCAGAGTTAACCTGTCTGGATTTAAGTCTGTAATGACAATATGACGTGCCCCTGCATGTTTGCAAACAGCAGCAGCCATCATACCGATAGGACCTGCCCCTGTTATTAGTATGTCTTCTCCTAACAGATCAAATTGCAAAGCGGTGTGAACGGCATTACCAAGGGGATCAAACAGTGCTGCCACATCAAGATTGATATTTGCACGGTGTTCCCAGACATTCGACATGGGCAGTACCAGATGTTGAGCGAATGCGCCGGGTCTATCTACGCCAACGCCGCTGGTGTGAGCACACAGATGACGCCGACCCGCCATGCAGTTTCGACAGCGACCACATACGACATGTCCTTCACCAGAGACAATTTGTCCACTAGAAAAGTCATTAACATTACTCCCCACGTCGACTATTTCACCGACGAATTCATGACCGGTAACCATTGGTACAGGGATCGTCTTCTGCGCCCAACTATTCCAATTGTAGATATGCATATCGGTACCGCAGATGGCAGTGCGCAAAACGCGGATCGTCACATCGTTGATGCCCATTTCCGGCATGGGCATGTCTTCCAACCATAAGCCAGGTGATGAGTGCTTCTTTACAAGCGCTTTCATCGCATCTCCTTTCCTGTTACCAGGGTGACTGTGCCTGCAGGCATGCTTGAGGCCGTTAAAGTGTGGTATGAAATCCGGGTGTTATTGTAACAAAAATCCTATGCTTGAGGCATGTCACACCCAGCCAATCAGATATAATCCAGATCAGGATTATCATTGAGCAATTCAGCGGCTTCTTCTGTGGAATTTGTTTTGCCACCCAGAACTTGCTTGACGAACTTGAAATACACTGTGAATACTTCCACATCGCCATCCCTTTCAACGACAAAGAATGGCGCTCTGGTTACCTGCAGGTCATTAGCCAGTTGCATCCCTGCAGAATCAGGATCTCGCACATCTGCTATCAAGACCTCGTCAATTCGATCGATATTGCCGCTTTGTCGCAACTTTTTCTCTACATCTGCGCATTTTGGGCAGGGGTTGCCGTCCACGAGGATTTTCTTAACAAATGTAATCTTCATAATCGCGATGACCGGAACGTCGATGCGTGTACCCGAGTTATGAGTTTCACTCTATTCGTCTTTTACCACAACATGCAATCCACACTCTCTCCGGGTCGCTTCTTCCCACCACCAGCGACCTTCCCGTTCATGCTGGTTCGGTGCTGTGCTACGGGTGCAGGGTTCGCACCCGATGCTCCTGAAGCCTCGATCATGGAGTTTGTTGTAGGGTACATCATTGTCACGAATGTATTGCCATACCTGAGCTGAACTCCAGTTTGCCAGGGGATTGTATTTCTTCATGGTTTTTTCTGCTGTGGAAAATGCCAGGTCATCCTGCATCTGGGCCACGAAACTGCGAGTAGGGCTTTGATCTCTTCTTTGTCCCGTTATCCAGGCATCCATTTCTGTCAGGTATTTGCGCAAAGGTTCAATCTTGCGGATGCTGCAGCATTCTGCATGACCCTCCTCATAGAAGCTGAACAACCCCTTTTCTTTAACCAGACTGGCCACTGATTCTGCTTCAGGAAAAATAACATCGATATCTATGCCATAAAAGTCCCGGACTTTCTCGATGAATTGATAAGTTTCCGGATGCAATCTGCCTGTATCCAGGCAGAACACTGCAATTGCATCAGAAAGATTGCAGGCCATATCGATGAGCACTACATCTTCTGCACCACTGAATGAAATAGCCACTGCGTCATGTTGATCGAAGGCCGTCTCAAGCACTTGCTGCGGAGTCTGGTCCACGGCATCTGAGGCAAGTTTGTGACTATTCATATACTTCCGGTTTACATTATTGAGGCATTTACGCTCGCTACAGTGTAAACGCCTCACACTGGTTTTGCGCAAGCCTAGCAAAGCACGACTCACAATCAAAAGAGGTTGTGGGCATATTAAAATAACCAGTATAAATAAGCATGCGATGATTGTTGCGGACTAATCAGGTGTGTGCCGCTAATAAGACGGCATAAGACGCTGTATTGAGTTCAAAACTAATACGCCTTACTTGTAAGAATCGAAATTTAATAAGCTTCAATTATAAGTTTCCCGTGGAACAGGGCCAGAGTGTTAACATATCGCTGCCATTCATGTCGGGGTGAATGGAATAGCAATGATCAGCAGGAGTAGCCGTGGATATTATTTGTCTTGATCTGGAAGGCGTTCTGGTTCCGGAAATATGGATCGCATTTGCAGAAATTACCGGAATTGAAGGACTCAAAGCAACTACTCGCGATATACCGGACTATGATGAACTCATGACGCAAAGGCTGCAATACCTTGATCAGCATAAGCTGGGCCTGGCCGATATCCAGGCTGTGATCGACCAGATGAGCCTCATGGATGGTGCGAAAGATTTCCTGGATAGGCTGCGGGAGCAATTCCAGGTCGTAATCCTGTCAGACACATTTTATGAGTTCGCACAACCCCTGATGCGTCAACTGGGATGGCCAATGCTGCTATGTCACCGACTGGAGATAGACGACCGGGGAGCCGTTTCCGGTTATCGCCTGCGGCAGAAAGATCCAAAACGAAAATCCGTACAAGCATTCAGACAACTGAACTACCGGATATTTGCTGCCGGTGACTCATACAATGACGTCGGTATGCTGGCGGAGGCGGATGCCGGATTCCTCTTCAAACCACCGGAAAACGTGATTGCCGAATTTCCCCAATATCCTGTTGCGATGAACTACAGGGATCTGCAGGATTACTTTGAGCGGGCCAAGGCGGACAACCCCTAAGCAAAACATTCTATGCGGGAACGGTTGATCCTTGCATAGCCCTGAGCAGGATATTTATCTTGTGGAACGTCTCTTCATACTCCTGCTGCCAATCTGAATCGGCGACGATACCACCCCCTCCCCAGCAGTGGATTTGATCGGCATCACAGACCAGAGTTCTGATGGCAATGTTCATGTCCATCGTGCCATTGAAGCCAAGGTATCCAATGCAGCCGCAGTATACAGATCTTCGCTGAGGTTCCAGTTCATCTATTATTTGCATTGCCCTTATCTTGGGTGCTCCGGTAATGGATCCTCCGGGGAAACAACCTCGCAAGAGATCGGTAGATGTTTTTGCATCGTCCAGATATCCAGTGATATCACTCACCAGGTGATGGACATTTTTAAACCGTTCCAGTCGGAACAACGCGGGTGTTTGGATGGAGCCTGGCACGCAACTTCTGCCCAGATCGTTTCTTAACAGATCCACAATCATCAGGTTTTCTGCCCGGTCTTTGTCACTGGCCAGTAATTCTCTGGCTAATCTCTCGTCTTCACTTGCATCTGCACCTCTAGGCCTTGTCCCTTTTATGGGTTGCGCCATTACCCTGCGATTATCAAGAGATAAAAATCTTTCCGGTGAAAAGCTCAGAACAGACCAGTCCTCTGAGGATAGGAAGGCAGAAAAGGGTGCCTGAATCTCTTTACTGACTCTGGCAAAGAGATTCCAGCTATCGCCGCGGAATTTACCGGAAAATCGCTGCGCCAAATTCACCTGATAACAATCACCACTGTCAATATATCGCTTGATACGGCCAAACGCCTCACGGTAGGTTTCACGGCTAAAATTGCTGACCAGTGAAGATTCCAGGCTAAATGACCTGCCTGGTTTTTGGTCTTCTGACTCAAGCCTGTCGATGATCTGGCTTGCCAATTGATCGGGACAATTCGGTGCAATAAATAAAGTCGTGGTCTTCTGGCTATGATCAGTTTCCACTGACCACAGGTAGATTCCCACGGCCATGTCAGGGAGAGAAATATCCGCTGCGGGTGTACCTGGAAGCCGTTCGATACGTCGGCCCAGGTCATATCCGAAATAGCCTAATACACCCCCTTCGAACTTCGGCTTCCTGGGTCCGATGGGTACTATAGTGTCCGCGCCGTCACGCAGGATTTCCTTTAGTATCTGAAATGGATCTTCAGCGGATTCGCGACTTCCCGCCGCATCCGTGATGCGGGTAATCTCACCGCGGGTTGTCACCTTGACGACCGGTGCAGCACTAATAATGTCGACGCCTTTGAGATCGGCACTGTTGAGAAAAACAGGACAAGGCAGATGTCTTACTTTCTCGAACCAGTGGCCACTATCTGCGTGATAGGGAAGCTCCAGTGTGCTTATGTCCCGCTTTGTCATTGTAGGAGGATCGACTTAGAACAGGTTCTGATAAGGGTACGCCACCTTCCCATACCTTAATTGCCAGTAATGGCGGTGGAACCTTAACACTTTTCTGATGTAACGCCGGGTTTCGGGGTAGGGGGGTACACCGTCAAATTTCGCTACCGCTGTCTCGCCTGCATTGTAGGCCGCGAGTACCAGTGGCAATCTGCCCTGGTACCGGGTTATCAACATGCTTAAATGCTTCACTCCAGCGTTGATGTTTTCTTCAGCGCTCAAACTGTCGAAAACACGGTAGTGATTCGCTGTTTCATCCGTTAATTGCATCAGCCCGGCTGCCCCCTTTTTTGACAGGGCCATGGGATCGAAACTGGACTCCGTTCGAATTACCGCTTCCACCAACGTCGGATCAACGCCATGACGGTTGCTCACGGCATCGATGGTTTCTTTGAACTGACTGTGACCCGTTATGTCCTGGGTACGGTTCGCCATTATGCGGCCGACGTTACGCAGGGTTTTTTTCTCTACTATCAGTTGGTAACCCGGCTCTCTGACGGGATGATCACTGATCATTTTATGCCCGTCAGGACTGCTGTAGATAAACACCTCGGCAACAGCTTGCGCTGTAAGCCAGTAAATCAACAGGAATCCGAGTGTGCGATTTATCATGGGTCTGAGCCGGTTATAATGGTGATGCAGTCTAACCCATCACATGAACTCTGTCTCGGCAGGTCGTCGGACCACCGGAGGGAGGTTTGGTGGAGAAATCGTCACGATAAAGTGCCACGAAGACAATTCATTGGTGGCTGATCAGGTGGTCGATAAAGGCACTGGAAAAGTATTGGTAGCAGATGCTGACGCACTAAAGGGCAGCCAAAGCTGCCCCTTGGCGCGAACCTTAATCTAATTCAAGCGAATTGGCGTTCTTCAGTAGAACCACTGAGTGCCGTTACTGAAGACTGTCCGCCCTGGATACATTCTGCTACCTTGTCGAAATAACCAGTACCCACTTCCTGCTGGTGAGAAACGAAACTATAGCCTCGTTTCGCAGCTGCAAATTCCTTCTCCTGAAGTTCGACATAAGCCGGCATTTGACGCTCTTTGTAATCCTTAGCCAGTTCATACATGCTGTACCACATGCTATGGATACCCGCCAACGTGATAAACTGGTATTTATAGCCCATCGCGGCAAGTTCCGTTTGAAATTTTGCAATTGTTGCGTCGTCCAGATTTGCCTTCCAGTTGAAGGAAGGGGAACAATTGTAGGCGAGTAACCGATGCGGATATTCCTTGTGTATTGCTTCTGCGAATCGTTTGGCTTCTTCCAGTGAAGGAACTGCTGTCTCACACCACAGTAAATCAGCGTATGGAGCATAAGCCAAACCTCGAGAGATTGCCTGATCCAGTCCATTTCTGGTCTTGTAAAAACCTTCGGGCGTTCTTTCTCCTGTCAGGAATTCCTTATCCCACGGGTCAATATCCGAGGTAATCATGTCTGCCGCATTGGCATCGGTTCTCGCTAAAAGAAGTGTGGGTGTGCCGCAAACATCTGACGCAAGGCGAGCGGAAATCAGTTTCTGAACAGCTTCTTTGGTGGGCACCAGCACCTTTCCACCCATGTGTCCGCATTTTTTAACGGATGCGAGCTGATCCTCAAAATGTACCCCGGCCGCTCCGGCGGAGATCATCGATTTCATCAATTCGAAAGCGTTCAGAACACCCCCAAAACCGGCTTCGGCATCGGCAATAATCGGTGCATAAAAGTCGACGCTATTTTTCCCTTCTGACCATTGAATCTCATCAGCTCGACGAAATGCGTTATTTATACGGTTGACTACGCTTGGTACCGAATTGGTGGGATACAATGATTGGTCGGGATACATGGTTTCAGCCTGATTTGCATCCGCTGCAACCTGCCATCCTGAGAGATAGATGGCCTGAATACCGGCCTTCACCTGCTGTACCGCTTGACCCCCAGTGAGTGCGCCCAGGCAATTTATGAAATCCTCTGTATGCAATAATTTCCACAACTTTCTTGCGCCCAGGTCGGCGAGACTGTAGTGGTGAGGGACTGATCCACGTAGATTCACCACTTGTTCCGCGGTGTAGCCTCTCTTTACATATTCCCAGCGTTCGTTTTCAGCCCAATCTTGCTCGAGTTCTGCAATTTGAACGTCTCTGGGTGCTGGTCTCTCATACATGTTAAATCACCTCGCATTGGTTAGCAGGTACAGAAGCGACGCAATGTATCAGTATATTATTCAATGAATAGCGAATAATTGGACACTAATATATTCCAATTTTTCATCAATTGAACCGGACAAGCCGTGTGTGCTTACCGGTCTGTTGTTGCGAACGCCTCTGCTAAATCTTGAGTTGCCGCAGATTGGGATCGTATAAACCCGTCTCCCAGGCTCTGACAAATTCCCTTCTCAAACGATTAACTTCGGTCGGATCATAGTAATTGGTATATCCATCGAACACCTCATAATCCGGTCGATACACAATACCCGATGCATCGGCCAACAGGTATTCGTGATTTATCTGACGATAGTCTTCGTGCACGATGCGGATGTTAATGCTACTGGATAAGCGCCTGGCTAACTCCAGTATCGCATGTCCGTTTTTTACCATCCGGTGTGAGTCATAGATTAATATTTGCACTTCCGTGTGTCGATTTCTTCGTGCCAGACGAGACACAGCAGCATAAAATTCCGGATTGTCATAAAGACCGTGTTCCAGCAACGGTGACCAGATCTTGAGTGACATAACTGACTGATCCGCCAAATCACAGGATACGTCACGAAACTCGTTCTCCGACCCTAGTAGCAGAGGCTGGTTGGTCTTGCCAAGCACATAGTCGGGTTTGGCGCCATCACCCTGATATTCACCACGTTCAACTGTTTGCAGAAAGCTGATGCCGCGGGCGGCATGTATATCTGCCCTTTCAAGTTCACGGAACATCTCTATGTGAGGTATTCCAGCTTCCATGAATTCTTCTCCGCGTACGCAGAACTGCGCTCGCTCATAAAAAGCCCGTGCATGAGATTGGGCATGCAGAACAACCTCTTTGAAACCCAGATAACGGGCTTTCTGGACCGCCATTTCCAGGATGGTAAAGCCAATTCCCTGACCACGATGCTCTTCCAATACCGCCATTCGACCAATATGACCATCCGGAAGTAGTCTACCGGTGCCGATTACCCTGCCTTCCGGGTCCCTCGCAATCCAGTGACAGGCGGTTGCATCGCGACCATCCTGTTCGATTTCTTCCGGTACCTTTTGGCCGATTACAAATACCTCATGACGTAACCGAATCAATTCGGATGCATCGGTTTCCCAATAGGCTTCTCGCGTGTCAAATTGCTTGATTGACATGCTGTCTGCGGACTGCCTGGCCGAAATTCCGTGTTGTTCTGAATCGATTGCCAACACCATTTTCACATGGGGAATGTCGACCTCTTTGAATTCAGCACCGGTGATGAGAAAGCCGAGTTTCTCGTAGAATGAAGTTACATGGGTCTGGGCGTGTACAAACACCTCGTTCATACCTAACCGGTTTGCTTTAGAGATTGCTTCTGCCAGGATTGCAGCACCGATACCCAGCCCGCGGAATTTTTTCACGACAGCCATTCGACCTATCTGTCCACTTGGCAGTAATCGACCGGTTCCGATGGGGTTACCCCTTCCGTCCATTGCCAGCCAATGCCAGGCTTCAGCGTCCATGCCATCAAATTCATCACCTGCGGATGTGCCTTGTTCCAATACAAATACCTGATGTCTCGGTACTGACAACGAGTCCGCCTGAAATTTCCAGTTTGCTTCGGCGATATCAAATTGTCTGAGCGTGAGCGATTTGGGCATAGTGGAAACGCCGTGCGTGTTGGTAAAATTGCCATCGGGAATTACGCTAACGATGCGAAATTCCTGCCAGGGAACTTATATTTTGGTCGCTTGTGCCTCGGCATTACCTGTGTAGTTCCCAGGCGTCAGGGCCAACATCTGCCGCTTTGCTTCCTCTGATATATCGAGACCAGCGACGATTTTCTCAATAGCCTTGCGATCGAGAGCGACGCCTCGTGTCAACTCTTTGAGCTTCTCATACGGTTCTGGAATTCCATGTTTACGCATGATGGTCTGAATAGGCTCAGCCAGGACCTCCCAACTGTCATCCAGATCCGATCTCAGGGCTGCAGCATCCAACTCGAGCTTCGTCAAACCCTGCAACGTTGACTGATAAGCGATAAGACTGTGGGCTATGCCAACACCCAGATTTCGCAACACAGTCGAATCAGTTAAATCTCTCTGCCATCTTGATATGGGTAATTTCTCTGCCAGATGGTTGAGTATTGCGTTGGCAATGCCCAGATTTCCTTCTGAGTTTTCAAAATCTATGGGATTCACTTTGTGCGGCATAGTAGAGGAGCCTGTTTCCCCTGCGACTGTCTTCTGTTTGAAGTAACCCAGTGAGATATAAGCCCAGATATCACGATCCAGATCGATCAGAATGGTATTGAACCGGGTTATCGTGTGAAACAACTCGGCGATATAATCATGCGGTTCAATCTGAGTGGTAAGGGGATTCCAGCTAATGCCCAGCGATGCCACGAATCTACTCGAAACACCAGGCCAATCCACGTTCGGATAGGCTGCTATGTGAGCATTGTAATTCCCCACTGCCCCATTCATCTTGCCAAATATTGGCGCCTTCTTTATCTGCTCGAGTTGCCTTCGTATGCGGCTAACCACATTGGCCATCTCCTTTCCCATGGTCGTCGGTGATGCCACTTGACCATGAGTTCGTGCCAACATGGCTTGATCCTTGGTTGCCATGGCAAGCTTCTCAAGCTGCGTAACAATCTGTTGCATCAGCGGCACTATGCACAAGTCTCTGCCTTGGCTCAGCATCAGGCCATGTGCGAGGTTGTTTATGTCTTCTGATGTACAGGCAAAGTGCACAAACTCGTTAAATCGCTGCAAATCCTCCAGGCCGCTCTCTGCGAATTTCTCTTTGATGAAATATTCAACGGCCTTAACGTCATGATTGGTCGTTTTTTCAAAGAATTTAATTCGTTCTGCGTCCTTCTCGGAGAAGGATGCTGCTAGCTCGTCTAGAAAAGTAAGCGCCGCAGAAGAAAGGGCGTCGATTTCAGGCATATCATCTTGTTCAGAGAGGTGGATAAACCACTTTACTTCGACTAATACGCGGAATTTCATAAGTCCAAATTCACTGAAAATTGCTCGCAATTCAGATGTTTTGGAACCGTAACGTCCGTCGACAGGGGATATTGCAGTGAGGGAGGAGAGCTGCATTGTTTGCCTCGAGCAAAATGGCGATTATACACTAAACCAAACCCGGTAATCCTGACTAGAATTTACTTTAGGTAACTATTATAAGCTATTAATCTGCTTGAATTAAGTTCATTTGATGACTTATCGCACTCCGTAATCGATTTCTGAAGAATAGCAAGTGCCAACGGCGACCGCCCAGCTGGTGCCATAACACGGATGACCTGATACCGGACAGCAGCAGAGCGCGGACTTTATTCACATTGACCTCATTTTGCAGAAATCTCGTCTCACCACGGACTTGAATACGCCGAGCCAGGGTGCTCACCGTTTCATGGTACAACAGGGCAATATCGGCTATAACCTGCGAGTGTGTGGGCGAGAAGTGATCTGTTCGCATAGTAATATCTTTCAAGCGCTCGCCTATATGATCCATCATGGCTGGATACTTGGAGAGTTTTCTCTCCAATTGCAGCAGATTCAGCCCATAGCGAAAGATATCGAAGTATTCACGAGAGATATCACTCAACCCTTTCCGTTCCAATACTTGGCTGCAGACTCGTAATCCCACCGTCAGGTTTGCAGAGCCCTGATAGATGCCGGACGTGGAATCGGCATCAAATACGAACAGACTGTTTATACTGGATGCAAAGCAGTCCTGCGGGTGAATTCCCGTTTTAGCAATTTTGGCCACCAGATAGGCAGCTTGAAAGATGCCTGCCAGAGCCAGGACTTGATCATCAATGCTGCTCAAATGAAATCACCGGAGCTGTCCAGAACGTTAGAGGAACTGTCCACAACTTTAGCAGAAGAGTCCAGAACTTCTGCTTCACCGGCTCTGCCAGTGGCAGTAATGACGCCACCACCCAGACACCAGTCATGGTCGTAGATGCACACAGATTGCCCTGGTGTTACAGATCTCTGAGGATGTTCAAATAACACTCTGTAACCCGTAGATTCACGCACGACATGGCAGTTCTGATCACTCTGACGATAGCGGGTTTTGGCTTTGCCTGAAAATGGCAACGCCGGTCCTTGACCATCAATCCATTCAATATTATCGCAACACAAATTGTTACTGAACAGCAATGGGTGCTCATTGCCCTGAGCAACGACGAGTTGGTTCGTGTCAAGACGTTTTTCGATTACATACCAGGGAGCTTCCTTGTGATCTTTTAGACCGCCAATTCGCAGTCCTTGTCTTTGGCCAAGCGTGTGGAACATCAATCCGGAATGATGACCCAGTAGTTCCCCCTCAGCGGACACAATTTCGCCAGGTTGAGCAGGTATATACTGCTCAAGAAAATCCTTGAAGCGTCGTTCACCAATAAAACAAATACCCGTGCTGTCCTTTTTATCATGGGTAGTAAGGCCATTCGAATACGCCAGAGCCCGGACTTCGGATTTCGTTATTTCTCCCAGTGGAAACAGGGATCTTTTAAATTGCTCTTCCGCCACAGCGTGCAAGAAATAGCTCTGGTCTTTGTTGCCATCGAGTCCCTTCAAGAGACGAGTACCAGCGCTGCCACGATCGATCCGGGCGTAATGGCCGGTGGCGATGTAGTCGGCACCCAGTACCAGGGCGTATTCCAGAAACGCTTTGAATTTAATCTCCTTGTTACAGAGAATGTCCGGGTTCGGTGTCCTGCCAGCCTTATACTCGGCTAGAAAATGTTCGAAGACCGTATCCCAGTATTCACTTGCGAAGTTTGCCTGATGCAGCCGTATCCCCAGTTTGTCACATACTGCCTGGGCATCGGCAAGATCTTGTTTCGCGGTGCAATACTCACTGCCGTCATCTTCCTCCCAGTTCTTCATGAAGAGCCCCTCCACATGCAGTCCCTGCTCAAGCAGTAACAGAGCCGCAACGGATGAGTCCACACCACCGGACATTCCGACTATGACGCGCGTTTGAGTATTGGATGACATGATTTCGGACAATATAACCTGGGAAACCTGTATTGTACGCGACCGCAGGTGCCTGCCCAAGTAGTTGTTGGCTTTGCGATTAACTGAGCTGAAGTAGGTTTTGGGGGCACTGTTGTCCCGCAAATTTGTGTAGCGAGTTGCGCTGGATATTTTCTCCTGGGACACGCTATGAATACTTCCCTGTACGCTCTGCGTCGGCCCCGATACGTCGGACCGCCGCCTCCGACGGTCCCAGGACTAAATATCCATCGCAACTCTCTTAGCATCAAGCATTTTCTATCAATCGATAGAGTTTTTATAGGATTAGATCGAGATGCAGTAGCCAAGGAGATACCTCGCTCCCACCGGCTACTGTATTTTGATTAAAGGCTATAACAACCATATTTTTACGGTAGAACATTCTTGATGCCAAGAAACAAGTTGAGGCGGATATTTGCTCCAGGGACTGTCGGAGACAGGCGGTCCGACGTCTCGGGGCCGACGATTAAGCGCCCATGGATGGTTTACAGCGTGTCCCAGGAGCGAATATCCGCCTCAGCTTGTTAGCTGGTTTGTGCTACAGCAGTGAGGACGTGTCGGCGTTACAGTCGAGCCAGTTCGAATCTGTTGATTATTAACGAAGCATTGAAAGGGGAAATTGCTGACCGGCCAGGTAATCGTCAATACATTGAGTAACCATCGGGCTTCTGAGACGATTTTTGTTTGCATCGACTTCTGCTCGTGTCATCCACACGATTCTTTCGATGCCATGATCCAGTGCTTTACTGGTCTGTGATACAGGATCAGCCAGAAAACAGGTGCGGTGATAAGTCACACCATTGACAGCCTTGTATAAATAAATACCGACAATGGATCGCACTTCGATCTGCCATCCGGTTTCTTCGCGAGTTTCCCGGACAGCCGCTTCAATCAGGCTTTCATCCGGGTCCAGGTGTCCGGCGGGTTGATTCAACACCAGACGATTATCTGCCCACTCTTCTACCAGTAAGAATCGATCACCATCAGGAACTATCGTGGCAACGGTGATATGAGGACTCCAAGTCATTATAATGCTATTTTTACCGCGATCTGAAAGAATGCTACCAGTTTAAATGTCCCGGCCGGATTCGGCAAACCGGGCTCAACCGAGGTGTTTGCGCGATGGCGGAAAAGGCACACAACGCAGATGCCTCTACTTGTACGGATGAAAGAATCTGATATGACTGAACTGACACACTTGAATGAGGACGGCCAGGCACAGATGGTCGATGTGACCGAAAAGAATTCAACTTCGAGGGAAGCGCGAGCATCAGCCTGCGTGATGATGTCGGAGAACACTCTCAGGTTGATTCGTGAGGGAGGTCACAGCAAGGGAGATGTGCTTGGCGTGGCACGTATTGCAGGTATTCAGGCAGCCAAGAAATGTTCGGAGTTGATACCCTTGTGTCATCCGCTGCTGTTGACGTCAATATCGGTAGACCTGGAGCTGGATGAAGCTAACGCCAGAGTTAGCATCCGAACCTGTTGCCGGCTGACGGGTCAGACCGGCGTTGAGATGGAGGCGCTGACGGCGGCTTCAGTCGCTGCACTTACACTTTATGATATGTGCAAGGCGGTTGATAAAAGCATGATAATCAGCGATATCAAACTCCTGGAGAAGAAAGGTGGCAAATCAGGCCATTGGTCAAGATCGGATCAGGGGGGGGACTGACAGGTGGTGATAGAGATCTTATATTTTGCTCGTATCCGAGAGATACTCGGTATGGGAAGAGAGCAGATGACGCTTAACGATGATATTGAGGACATAGCCTCCCTGATTGACTACCTGTGTGGTGCCAGGGACGATAGGTGGTCGAGTACGTTGCAGCAGGAAAATTTGCTGATTTCGGTTAATCAATCTATGGTCAAGGCAGATCATGGGCTCAGAGACGGTGATGAAGTTGCTTTTTTCCCACCGGTTTCAGGCGGATAACAATGGTCATAATTCAGGAAGCGGATTTTGATATTGCAGAAGAAGTAAAAGTGTTGCGAGCGCAATCTTCTGAAACAGGAGCGATCGTTACTTTTATCGGACTGGTGCGCGATATCAGTGACAGCGATAAGGTCAGCGGGTTGTATCTGGAACACTATCCTGGAATGACTGAGAAGAGTATTGAAGGGATCGTCGACGCAGCAAAATCTCGATGGCAATTGATAGGCACCCGGGTGATTCATAGAGTAGGACAGTTGTCCCCGTCTGACCAGATCGTACTGGTTGCGGTGACCAGTCAGCACAGGAAGGATGCGTTTCTTGCTTGCGAGTTTATCATGGACTATCTCAAGACCAGGGCGCCTTTCTGGAAGAAGGAACAGACAACCGAAGGGGAGCGCTGGCTGGAAACCCGAAGCAGTGATGTTGACGCGGCCAGTCAGTGGCAGAATGAAGAGTCCTGTTGAGGATTCAAGTATTTTCTAACTCGATATAATCACCCGGCGAAATTCCATCAACACACCATGGTCCGATTTGGAATCTGAATAATCGTAACGTGGGATAGCCGACGGCAGCCGTCATCCGTCTCACCTGGCGATTTTTACCTTCCCGAATTTTAAGCTCAATCCAACTTGCAGGAATGTTCTTGCGGTAGCGAATGGGCGGTTGCCGTGGCGCCAGAGGTTCTTCAAGCATGCGAACTTTAGCCGGCCGTGTTAAACCATCTTTCAAACTTACACCGGTTGACAACAGTGCCAGCGCCTGTGCGCTTACGGTTCCCTCTACCTGGACCCAATAAGTCTTTTCCAGCTTGAATTTGGGATTACTGATTCTAGCTTGCAAGTTGCCACTATCGGTCAGAAGCACAAGACCCTCAGAAGTCTTGTCCAGACGACCCGCTGGATATATGTCCGGAATGTGCATGTAATCTGCCAGTGTTCTGATGTTCCCGTTAGCAGAAAATTGACATAGGACATTAAAGGGCTTGTTAAACAGGACTAACCTTGCCATCTGTGGCTCAGAACCTCGCGGTAACAGCGGAGTAAATGATATAATCATTCGCTTCTCGGCAAGTCAATTTTTCCGATATACGCGAACCGTTTACAACGAGAAATTCCAGATCAATTAATCGATTACTATTATAAATAGGGAGAAGTTATGGGATATCAAAATATCAATGTACCGGCAGATGGTGACAAAATCACCGTAAATGCCGACATGTCCCTGAATGTCCCCGATCGCCCAATTATTCCCTTTATCGAGGGAGACGGGATCGGAATCGACATTACCCCAACCATGTTAAAGGTGGTGAATGCAGCAATTGAAAAGGCTTATGGCGGTAAGAAATCAATTGTCTGGATGGAGATATACGCAGGTGAGAAGGCAGTTGACGTTTATGGTTCAGATGAATGGCTGCCGCAGGAAACCCTGACCGCGATGGAAGAGTTTATAGTGGGCATCAAGGGACCTTTAACGACTCCCGTAGGCGGTGGTATTCGATCATTGAACGTGGCTTTGAGACAGGAATTGGATCTGTTTCTCTGTCAGCGCCCGATTCATTACTTCAAGGGTGTTCCCAGCCCGGTCAAACGTCCGGAGCTGACAGAAATGGTGATCTTCAGAGAAAATACGGAAGACATCTATGCCGGAATTGAATGGGAAGCGGATTCGCCTGAAGCCAAAAAGGTAATCAAGTTCCTTCAGGATGAAATGGGTGTGACCAGTATTCGCTTCACGGATAATTGCGGCATCGGTATCAAACCAATTTCAAAACAAGGTACCGATCGTCTGGTTCGCAAAGCAATTCAGTATGCAATCGATAATGACAAGCCTTCGGTGACTCTGGTTCACAAAGGCAATATCATGAAATATACGGAAGGCGCATTTAAGGATTGGGGATACCAACTGGCGCGGGAAGAATTCGGAGCAGAGCTGTTGGATGGTGGTCCCTGGTGCACGCTGAAAAATCCTAACACCGGAAATGAAATTATTATCAAGGACATAATCGCAGATGCCATGTTGCAACAAATTCTTACACGACCTGCTGAATATAGCATTATTGCAACGATGAATTTGAACGGGGACTATCTGTCAGATGCACTGGCAGCAGAGGTTGGCGGTATCGGCATCGCGCCTGGCGCGAACATAGGTGCAAGTGTGGCATTGTTTGAGGCGACTCATGGCACGGCACCAAAGTATACAGGGCAGGATAAAGTCAATCCCGGCTCGCTCATTCTGTCTGCCGAGATGATGTTGCGTCACATGGGATGGACTGAAGCCGCTGATATGATACTAAAAGGCATGCAGGGAGCCGTTGAAGCAAAAACAGTGACCTATGATTTTGAACGTTTGATGGACGACGCTATTTTGGTCAAGTGTTCTGAATTTGGTCAGGCGATGATTGATCATATGGATGATTGACCCTAAGGAGGTCATGGATCCAGCACTGATCCGGGCTAAACAGCAGAGCCTGCTGTATTTTACAGCGGGCTATTTTGTGGCTCGATACAGATTTGAAAAGCCGCTTAATCTGAGTCTTCAAGATCTTCCGAATCAGTCTCAACCCGATCAACATCCTGGCTTGTGATGTTAATGGCGTGTGATCCTTTTGGACCGCCAAGTACTTCGTAACTTACCGATTGACCTGCCTTTAATGTTTTATACCCGTCCATGATGATCGAAGAGTAGTGTGCGAATAAATCATCGCCACCTTCATCTGGCAGAATAAAACCGTAGCCTTTTGCGTTATTAAACCACTTCACTCTACCTGTTGGCATGGTTACATCCTTCTAGTATCCATTTTCTGGACAGACAACAAACCTGACTCACACATTCTATGGCGCTAGAATGTTTACTTTATTAGCATTTTCGGCGATTAGTCAAGTGCTTGTAGCCCCGACAGAAATACTAGCCGGTTTTACTTGAATATTCACAATTAATCCCTACTGTATTGGTTATCAAGATAGTATCATATAAAAAAGCGGTCAAATCAGGTGCCCGATCCCTGAAAAATGGTGAACTAGCTCAGGGGTTTTCAACACTAATAGGGTGTGGGTTTTGATTGTCGATAGAGACCGGGAGAGCAAAGCCAGATGAGTAAGACTCGGAAATATCAACCTGGTTTGAATAATCAGGATGATGATCTGAATGAGGACAAGGACAGCGGGCTGGCTGTAGCAACGGCCAAACCGAAACTAAAAAAACCGCGCATGTACAAGGTGGTTATGCTTAACGACGCGTACACGCCGATGGAGTTCGTGATTCAGGTACTGGAGACTTTCTTTAGCATGAATCGCGAAAAGGCCACCCAGGTTATGCTGGCAGTCCACCAGACAGGCAAAGCGGTCTGTGGCATTTTTACACGTGAGATTGCTGAAACAAAAGTAACGCAAGTCAACCAGTGCGCACAGGATAACGAGCATCCTCTCATATCGGATATTGAGAGTATCGATTAATACAACTTTCAGTCAATGACGAATTTGAAAGTTCGTTGCAAAAGCAGGACAACAAAATGTTAAGTCGAGATCTTGAAATAACGCTAAACATGGCATTCAAAGAAGCACGGGCCAAGCGTCATGAGTTCTTGACGGTGGATCATTTACTCCTGGCTTTGCTGGATAATGCGATTGCAGCCAAGGTTCTGCTTGCCTGTGGCGCAGATATGGATAAGTTGCGCAAGGATCTGGAAGAATTTGTCAATACCACCACGCCTATGATCCCCAAAAACGATGCCGAACGCGAAACTCAAACGACACTGGGCTTTCAGCGTGTCTTGCAACGTGCCGTCTTTCACGTCCAGTCATCGGGTAAAAAAGAGGTGACCGGGGCTAATGTTCTGGTTGCAATATTCAGCGAACAGGAAAGTCAGGCTGTATACATTCTCAAGCAACAGGGTATCGTCAGACTGGATATTGTGAACTTCATTTCTCATGGCACTTCCAAAGTACCGGGTTTTGAAGAAGACGATGAAGAAACAGAATCAGTCGATGCTCAGGAAGGTGAAACTAAAGAGCACAAGCCGACACCACTGGAAAGCTATGCCAGTAATCTAAACGAATTAGCCAGAAAAGGGCTGATCGATCCATTGATTGGCAGGGCAGATGAAATCGAACGGGTAATCCAGATTTTATCCCGACGTCGCAAAAACAATCCATTGCTTGTTGGAGAATCTGGCGTTGGAAAAACAGCTATTGCTGAGGGTCTTGCCAAGCTGATAGTTGACGGTGAGGTACCTGAAATTATCGCAGATAGCGAGGTTTATGCGCTTGATTTAGGCGCTCTTGTAGCCGGTACAAAATATCGTGGGGACTTCGAGAAACGACTCAAGGCTTTGTTATCTGAATTGCAAAAACTCGATAATGCGATCCTGTTCATAGATGAAATCCATACCATTATTGGTGCCGGTGCTGCGTCCGGTGGAACGATGGATGCCAGTAATCTGCTGAAGCCGCTACTGGCATCAGGAGAAGTGCGCTGCATGGGTTCAACAACTTACGCCGAGTATCGTGGTGTGTTCGACAAAGACAGGGCGCTTTCCCGCAGATTTCAGAAGATTGATATCGTTGAGCCTGATGTGGAGGATACCTATAAAATTCTCAAGGGATTGAAATCCCGCTTCGAAGAACATCACAATCTTAAATATACGGATAAGTCTTTACGCGTAGCTGCCGAACTGGCTAGCCGTTACATCAATGATCGATTCATGCCTGACAAGGCAATTGATGTCATTGACGAGGCCGGGGCCTATCAACAATTACAGCCTTTGAGCAAACGCAAAAAGAAGATTGGTGCTGCCGACGTAGAAAGAGTAGTTGCCCAGATTGCACGTATTCCTGAAACGAGTGTCTCTTCCTCGGATAAGGCAGCATTGAAGAAACTCGATCAAAATCTCAAGATGGTCATTTTCGGACAGGATCCCGCTATCGATTTACTTTCAAGTGCGATAAAACTGTCTCGGGCGGGATTGAAGGAAGAAGAAAAGCCCATCGGCTCCTTCCTTTTTGCCGGACCAACTGGCGTCGGAAAAACAGAGGTGTGCAGACAATTAGCCAAGATAATGGGCGTCGAGTTGATCCGTTTTGATATGACCGAGTATATGGAACGGCATACGGTTTCACGTCTGATTGGTGCTCCGCCGGGATACATCGGATATGATCAGGGAGGCTTGCTTACTGAAGCCATCAATAAACACCCACACAGTGTGCTGTTGTTGGATGAAGTTGAGAAAGCACATCCCGAAGTGTTTAATCTGCTGCTTCAAGTCATGGACCATGGAACCTTGACGGACAACAATGGGCGCAAAGCGGATTTTCGCAACGTTATCCTGATCATGACAACAAATGCCGGGGCTCAGGAAATGAGCCGATCTTCAATTGGCTTTAGCCAACAGGATCATTCGACAGACGGTATGGAAATCCTGAAGAAGATGTTTACGCCAGAATTCAGAAATAGACTGGATGCCATTATTCAGTTCGACACGCTTGATAAGGAAGTCATCAAAACCGTTGTTGACAAGTTTCTGGTGGAAATACAGGTTCAGTTGGATGACAAGAAAGTCACGCTTATAGTCGACGATGCGGCAAGAGATTGGTTGGCTGAAAATGGCTACGATAAGAATATGGGGGCACGCCCCATGCAGCGATTGATTCAGAATAAAGTTAAAAAGGAGTTGGCAGAAGACATACTCTTTGGACGTCTTTCACGCAACGGCGGGACGGTGCACGTCACGGTAGTCGATGATGAGTTAGTACTGGAGATAGAAGACTCCAGTGAGGTATCGGCCTTGACTGATAGCTGATTATTCCCTGAACGTAATTCTACCTTTGCTCAGGTCATAGGGCGTCAATTCAACCTTCACACTATCCCCGGTCAGGATTTTAATATAGTTTTTCCTCATCTTACCGGAGATGTGTGCGGTCACTATGTGACCATTCTCTAATTCAACTTTAAACATCGTATTTGGCAGAGTATCAATAACTGTGCCGGACATCTGTATCTGATCTTCTTTTGCCATTCAATTCTCAACGGGTTTACATGCTTTTGACGGCGAGCATTGTGCCTTAAATCAGGTTTCAAGGCAAAACATATCATGGCAAAAGTTTACAGGCTAAAGGCTGGTCAAGCAGCGTTCTGATCTAATTCTAGGTGACTAAAACCCAGTGATCCTTTAGAAACAACTCCAGGGGCTTGAAATCATATTTATAATTCATTTTTTTTGATTGCTTGATCCAGTATCCGAGATACACATATTGCAGATCCATCTCTCTGGCTTTTTCAATCTGCCACAAGATTGTGAATATTCCGGGACTTCGTTTCGCCAGATCTGGATCAAAAAAGGTATATATAGATGACAATCCGTCCTGTAATTTGTCTACCACAGCAACAGCAATCAGACACCCTTGCTGGCGGAATTCATAGAAGCTGGTTTCTTCCCGGCCTTCAACCAGAAAACTTTTGAATTGTTCGGGTTCTGGAGGATACATATCGCCATCTGCATGGCGCCGGGAGATATATTGATCGTAAAGGTTGTAGGTTTCATCACAGAAAACAGGTGCAACGCGATTCACCTGCAGATCCTGATTGCGTTTCCAGATTCTTCTCTGTGAGCGCTTCATAGTGAACTTTTTGACCGGAATCCGCACCGGCACACATGCGGAACAGTTCTGGCAATGAGGACGGTAGATATGATTGCCGCTGCGTCGAAAGCCAAATGCTGACAGGGCCGAATAGGTCCGGGCATCAATATTTGCCGCCGGGTCAGTAAATAGTGTCACAGCTTCTCTATTCTCCATGTAGCTACATGGATGTGGAGGGGTGGCAAAGAACCTAAGCTCTGAAAGTGATGTCAATTTTCTAGTCCGTATATTTCATGAAAGGAATGGAATTTCTGGACATTGTGGCGGTTGTGCAAACATTGTGAATGGCATATGCGTCGCTATGGCTGGAGCAATTTTGTTCAAGATTCGAAGCCAGAATTCCGGGACGCCGGACCGTCAGAAAACCATTCCGGTGCAAAATGCTTTTTTCAAAACACCATGAATTATAGATTAACCTGTTCAAATAGCTAAGCTTTGCAACCATTTTGGACCGCCTTCACGACAGGCTCCGCTTATCCGCAGGAATCGCTGTTCCAATACGGAATTATCCGCTCTTATATTGCCAGTTTAAAGTCCATTTCCCCTGGGCTGTCGGTGCTGTCACATAGGTATCCAGATACTTCTGGAACACAGTTCTGGGGATGCTTTGTGCGCCCAGGCTGTTCATATGCTCACTCTGGACCTGGCAATCAATGAGTTTATATCCCCACGCAAGTAATTGTCCGGCCAGGTGAACCAGAGCAACTTTTGACGCATTTGACACAGTGCTGAACATGGATTCGCCAAAAAACAATCTACCCAGTGCCACACCGTAGAGTCCACCGACCAGGTTTCCTTCAAGCCATACTTCCACCGAATGCGCCAATTCCAATCGATGCAGTTCGGTATACGCACTCTGCATGTCCCGAGTGATCCAGGTACCGACACTATAGTTGCGCTTTCCCGCACAGGCCGCAATCACATCTTCAAAAGCATTATCCATGGTCACAATGAAACCGCTATTGCGAAGATTCTTATGCAGTGAACGCGAAATCCTAACCTCATCCGGGGAAATCACCGAGCGTGGATCAGGTGCCCACCAGAGAATTGGCTGCCCCTCTTCATACCAGGGGAATATGCCTTTTTGGTAGGCCAATATCAGCCGTTCAGCGAATAGATTACCGCCCACGGCTAACAGACCGTCCGGGTCGGTCAAAGCTGATTCTACCGGCGGGAATTCCGGTTTGTCGAGATCAAGCCAATTTATTTCAGCCACAGGTCAATGCTAACCGAGTTTAAGTGAGTCCAGGTACTTCTCAGCATCCAGGGCTGCCATACACCCAAATCCTGCCGAGGTCACTGCTTGCCTGTAGACCTGATCAGCTACATCACCTGCCGCAAAGACACCCGGTACGCTCGTCTGTGTCGCGTTACCAGACAATCCGGTGCTTATTTTGATATAGCCGCTTTCCATCGCCAGTTGTCCCTCAAAAATACCTGTGTTGGGTGTATGGCCAATGGCGATAAATACGCCTTGCAATTTTATTGCACTGACATCGTTGGATTTGACATTTTTAATTTGCATGCCGGTTACACCCCTATCGTCACCAAGGACTTCATCCAGCACATGATCCCAACAGACTGTTATGTTGTCTTTTTGGAAAATGCGTTGCTGCAGAAATTTTTCGCCACGAAACTGATCCCTGCGATGTACCAGAAATACTTCAGCAGCAATATTCGACAGATACAAGGCCTCCTCGAGCGCTACGCTTCCACCACCAATGACGGCAACGGTTTGTTTTTTATAAAAAAATCCGTCACAAGTTGCACAGGCACTGACACCCTTCCCCTTATAATCCGCCTCTGATTTCAAGCCAAGATAACGTGCAGATGCACCGGTAGCAATAATGAGTGCATCACAGGTATAGGTGCTGCTGTCACCTTTTATCTCGAATGGTCTTTGGCTTAGATTGGTTTCCGTAATCTGATCAAATAATATTTTCGTGTCAAATCGCTCAGCGTGAGCCTGCATATCTTGCATGAGATCAGGACCCTGTAAGCCTTCGGCTCCGGCAGGCCAATTATCAACATCAGTAGTTGTGGTCAATTGTCCGCCCGTCTCCAAGCCGGTTATAACCACTGGATGCAGATTCGCACGTGCTGCATATATAGCAGCTGTCAGACCCGCTGGTCCTGAACCGAGTATCAATAAAGGGTAGTGAGTCGCTTCTGTCATAGGAGTCATTGTGCCGGGTTTGTTGCTGGCCGAATAAAGAGCCACATGATACCGCATAAGGTCCTCTTGTTGTCAGCAATTCCGCCACTACTCGTAACCGTTAGCATAGATCTCACAGCGGATCATTGCCGATAAAGTCGTTGTTCGCCCAGCGTAATGTGCATCTGGTGTACTCTTGTCCTTCGTGCTCTTGCCCTTGATAATGTACAATCACTGCGCAGGTTAAAATTGACTTTATCGGAATTGAGCTTGGTTAATCCAGCTTCTGCGTATATCATATAAGAGTTTGATTATTAAGAATATTCAACAAATCTGCCATCAGCATTGGATATGAAATTGGCTCAGGCAAAAGCGACATCCGAAGCAGCACCCACGCAAAGCCATTTGCGCAAGGGATTGAATGAGGGAAGCCTTATCGCTCTGATAGCGATTTGCATATATCTTTGCCTCGCTCTCTTCAGCTACGATGCCGGGGATCCCGGCTGGAGCTACACAGGGACATCTGCCCAGGTGGGAAATCTCGTCGGTCGATCAGGTGCCTGGGTTGCGGATGTATTATTGTTTCTATTCGGCTATCTGGCTTTTCTATTCCCCGTTTTATTGCTGCAGAAAGCCTGGCAGTTATTCAGAGAAAGGCAGGCGCCCCAGGATTTCAGTTTCGCGATTTTTTCGATCAGATTGCTTGGTTTGCTCTTCACCATAGCTGCAGGTACAGGGCTTGCGAGTCTCCACTTCTATGTGTCCGGTCAGATGCTCCCGGCAGGTAGCGGGGGCATTCTGGGTGAGGCATTGATCTCCGGTTTAATCCCGGCGTTTAGCTACGTGGGATCGACACTGTTACTGTCAGCTACCTTTCTCATCGGTATCACAGTTGCTACAGATCTATCCTGGCTGAAGATCATGGATATTACCGGGAATGTGGTGCTGGAGTTATCTGATAGGTCAGTTCTTGGTTGGCAGAAATTTGATCACTGGCGGAGAGAAAGAGCGGAAGTCAAGCAATCCACTGAAATCCGTCGCCATGCCCTGGCGGCACAACAAGAAAAGAACAAGACCCGAGCACCACTGAGGATTGCGCCCACTCCCCCAAAGCCGGAGCCCAGTGTCAGAGTTGAGCGTGAACGACAGGGAAATCTGTTCAGGACCAAGGCTAGCAACGGATTACCGGCTATTCATCTTCTTGATACCAGCAAACCGGAAGATAAAAGGGGCTATTCAGAAGAAGATCTGGAAGCTATGTCACGCCTGCTGGAATTGAAACTTAAAGACTATGGTGTAATCGCAGAAGTAGTCGCAGTCTATCCGGGACCGGTCATTACCCGGTTTGAAATTCAACCGGCGGCGGGTGTAAAGGTCAGCAGAATTACCGGATTGGCCAAGGATTTAGCCCGATCACTGGCAGTGATAAGCGTGAGAGTCGTTGAAGTCATACCCGGCAAAGCAGTGGTTGGCATCGAAATCCCCAATATCGATCGACAATTGGTGCATCTCAGCGACGTCCTGAATTCGGCTGCATACGACCGAGCCAAGTCACCTCTCACCCTGGTGCTGGGAGACGATATCGCCGGTCAACCAGTGGTCGTTGATTTGGCCAAAATGCCACACCTGTTGGTTGCGGGTACAACGGGATCGGGTAAATCGGTCGGTCTCAATGCCATGATTTTGAGCATACTGTTCAAAGCGACTCCGAAGCAGGTGCGCATGATTATGGTAGATCCCAAGATGCTGGAATTGGCGATCTATGAAGGCATCCCGCATCTACTAACGCCGGTTGTTACCGACATGAAGGATGCCGCCAATGCATTGCGATGGTGTGTCGCCGAGATGGAACGCAGATACAGACTGATGGCCACTTTGGGTGTGCGTAACGTGAGTGGATTTAACCGCAAAGTTCTGGAAGCGATCCGCAATGATTCACCTTTAAAAGATCCATTTTGGCAACCTGAAACCGGTCTCTTAGCAGAGGATGAACCGGATGATGTTGAAGCGCCAGATCTGGAAACGCTACCTTTCATCGTTGTAGTCATCGATGAATTTGCAGACATGATGATGATTGTAGGTAAGAAAGTTGAAGAACTTATCGCCCGTATTGCACAGAAAGCCAGAGCTGCTGGCATACATCTGATACTTGCTACGCAACGGCCATCGGTAGACGTCATCACGGGTCTCATCAAGGCCAATATTCCCACCCGAATCGGATTTCAGGTTTCATCACGTATCGATTCCCGGACTATTCTTGATCAGGGCGGAGCCGAGCAATTGTTGGGCCACGGCGACATGCTGTATTTACCTGCGGGATCACCCACTCCAATTCGTGTGCATGGTGCGTTCGTGTCAGATGATGAAGTGCACCGTGTCGTGAATAGCTTGAGGGAACTGGGTGAACCCAATTATCTGGAAGAAATTCTGGAGAAAAGGACTGATGCGGAAGTTCTTCCGAGCGGGCTGGGGATCAATATCGAAGAACTGGATGCGGAAGAAGATCCACTCTATGATGAGGCAGTACTAATTGTCACTGAATCACGCAGAGCATCCATCTCCTCCATACAGCGAAAATTGCGAATTGGGTACAACCGGGCGGCAAGGATGATTGAAACCATGGAACAAGCCGGCGTCGTTACCGAGATGAGCTCCAACGGGTCCAGGGAGGTTATCGCTCCCCCTCCGCCAGGCCGTTAGGGATGTTGATTTTGGTAAAAGATAAATCTAAAGCCCCATTCCCGCAGCTAGTGTGGAGCAACAAATTCTTGCTGATCGTCGCAGTCAGTTTGCTAATGGGAATCCCCGCATCCGGCGATCCTGTGGAGAGTTTAACTGCAGCACTGAGCAATGTGTCGGATTTTTCTGCTACGTTCAAACAGATCACTTCTGACAATACGGGTAGAAGATTACAAGTCACTCATGGTCAGTTATGGATCAGTAAACCGTATAGATTCCGCTGGCATGCAGAGCCCCCTATGGAGTATGTTTTGGTTTCCAATGGTGAATTGTTATGGTTCTATGATCCGGATCTGGAGCAAGTTACAATCCAAAAAATCGAGTCTGAGATCTCGACTCTTCCAGTGCTGATTCTTACCGGCGATGTATCCAGATTAAGTCAGGACTTTCTTGTTGATCATTACCTGGATGAAGCCGGTGACCATTTTTCCTTTCGCCCCAAAGTTGATTCAGGATCTTTCAAACGGGTGTCGTTGCTGATTAAAGACGATCAGATAAGGGGAATCGATATTACCGATGCTCTGAATCAAAAAACCAGTATAGAACTTACAAACATCCGCTCCGAGGAAAATTTGCCCGATGCCATGTTTCAATTTCAGATTCCTGACGGCACAGATGTGATACGTTAATTTTCGAGCTGAATAAGATGTCACTTTTCAATTCAGAAAACAAATATCAGCCACTTGCAGCCAGGATGAGGCCAACCAGGCCGGATGAGTTTCTTGGCCAGGAGCATATACTCGCAGGGGGCAAACCACTGAGAGAGGCATTAGATTCCGGTTCGTTGCACTCAATGATTTTATGGGGTCCCCCGGGCGTCGGTAAAACCACCCTCGCCAAAATGCTTGCCGAGTTGTGCGACGTTCATTTTGAATCAGTGTCAGCAGTCCTCTCAGGGGTCAAGGATATTAGAGACGCGATTGCAAGAACTCAGCAAAACAATATGTCCGGAGGTCGCAAGACAATACTATTTGTAGATGAAGTGCATCGATTCAATAAGGCACAACAGGATGCGTTCTTGCCATTTGTCGAAGATGGCACGATCATTTTTATCGGTGCAACCACGGAGAATCCTTCATTCGAGTTGAATAATTCATTGTTGTCCAGAACTCGAGTGTATAAGTTAAAATCGCTTGATTCTGAAACCCTTGTCAAGATTGTTGATCGTGCTCTGAAAAACGATACCAGTCTGGCGCGGCGCAAGTTACAGATTTCGCAGCAACACAAATCAATGCTTGCCAGCGCTGCGGATGGTGATGCCAGGAAAGTTCTCAATTTATTGGAAATAGCTGCTGACTTAACGACTGATCAACAAATTACTGCACAAGTAGTGACAGAGGTACTCTCTGGTGATAGCAGACGATTTGACAAGGGCGGAGATATTTTCTATGAACAGATATCTGCACTGCATAAGTCGGTAAGAGGATCTTCACCGGATGGTGCAATCTATTGGTTCACACGCATGATTGATGGCGGCTGCGACCCTTTATATATAACCAGACGGGTTGTACGCATGGCCTCGGAAGACATTGGCAACGCCGATCCGAGAGCATTGCAGGTGGCGCTAAATGCCTGGGAAGCACAGGAGCGTCTCGGCAGTCCGGAAGGGCACCTGGCCATTGCTCAGGCGGTCGTATATCTTGCTTGTGCACCAAAAAGTAACGCTGTCTACAGTGCCTACAACGCAGTGTTGGCTGACGTAGATAGTCAACCGTCTCATGATGTACCTTTGCACTTAAGAAACGCCAGCACCAGGCTCTTGAAGGAAATGGGTTACGGCGAAGAGTATCATTATGCCCATGATGCCGCCGATGGCTACATTGCAGGGGAATCATACCTCCCAATCGAACTGGATGGTCAACAATACTACCATCCGGTTTCCAGAGGACTGGAAGTCAGGATAGAGGAAAAACTTGCCGCACTTCGTGAACTTGATAAAAACAGCAGTTTTCAACGCCATGCGCAAAAACCAGGGGATGATAAAGCGCCTGAGGATAACAATAAGTAAACGCCAGGTAGTACCGAAATGATAATACAGGAAACAGTCGCAATTGCGTTTGGAGGTGTACTTTGAGAACAAAAAGATGTTGGATCCCAAACTGATCAGAAATGAAATCGAAATGGTCGCAGAGAAGTTGCGGATCAAGAATTTCACCCTGGACGTGGACCTGATTCAGTCGCTCGAGGCAAAACGAAAGCAGGTCCAGATTGAAACGGAATCTCTGCAGGCCGAAAGAAACACCCATTCAAAGAAGATCGGCATTGCAAAGGCATCCGGTGAAGATATCCAGCCTTTGCTGGATGAAGTACAGCACCTTGGGGCAAAGATTGAGGCCGCCAGGAAACAGTTGGATGAGATTCAATTGGAATTTAGCGATCTGATTAGAACCATTCCCAATCTGCCGGATGAATCAGTCCCCAACGGTAACAGCGATGCGGATAATGTGGAAATCCGTCGCTGGGGCGACCCCCGTGAATTCGATTTTGAACCTCTGGATCATGTTGATCTGGGTGCGATGCATGGGCAGATCGATTTCGAGACCGCTGCCAGGATGTCCGGTTCAAGGTTTGTGGTCATGCATGGTTCCATGGCTCGTCTGCACCGGGTCCTGATTCAGTTTATGCTTGAGGTACATACCAGAGAGCACGGCTATTCGGAAGTCTATGTACCTTATCTGGTTAATTCAGAATCTCTGTTTGGTACTGGCCAATTACCCAAGTTTGAGGAAGATCAGTTCAAAATTGCCGGTGAGAAAGATCTTTATCTCATCCCTACCGCTGAAGTTCCTGTCACTAACATTGTTCGAGATCAAATTCTTGAGGCGGATCAGTTACCCATTCGATTTGTGTGCCATACACCCTGCTTCAGAAGTGAAGCGGGCAGCTATGGAAAAGATACCAGAGGCATGATCCGTCATCACCAGTTCGAAAAGGTAGAAATGGTACAGTTAGTAAAGCCACAGGATTCTGAAGCAGTTCATCAGGAGTTAACCGGGCATGCAGAAGTTATTCTGCAGAAACTTGGTTTGCCTTACCGTGTGGTTAACCTTTGTGGAGGTGATCTTGGGTTTTCTGCCACGAAAACGCTGGATTTGGAAGTCTGGCTTCCTGGTCAGAATACCTATCGCGAAATATCTTCATGCAGCAATTTTCTTGATTTTCAGGCACGGCGGATGCGCGCCAGATGGCGCAATCCCGAGACGGGAAAGCCGGAGTTAATCCATACCGTCAATGGTTCCGGCCTTGCAGTGGGTAGAACGCTGATTGCAATTGTGGAAAATTACCAGATGGCTGATGGCAGCATCCATTTACCTCAGGTATTGCATTCCTACATGAATGGTGAGTCGGTTATCAATAAAAAATGAGCACGAGATATTCTGGATTGCGATAATAACCGTGAGATCCATTCACTTTCGGCAGGGGAGGGGGAGGAGATTGAAAAACTGGCTCGTCATCGCATTCCGTTTCAGGTAGTCCCGGGCATTACAGCCACACTCAAATCCATGCCAAAACTGCTAGAAGCATCCGATGTGCATGCACTAACTTTGCTTATAGTGGGGGAAGTAGTAAAGCTGCACGATAAGTTCGGACTTGGCAAAGCCGAAACTATCAATCGCAGTTAGGCGGTTTAGGCAGACCCGCAATCTTGCTGAGTCGCTTAAGAGGGTTGTCAGGAAACAACGTCAGCAGATGAAAGCTGCGCCCCTTCTCCACTCCCAGTTTATCCCTTACTTGCCGCACGAGTACACGCATGGTAGGCGATATCTTGTACTTCATATAAAAATCGCGAATGAGATGGATGACTTCCCAGTGATTATCAGTCAAGGTAAGGGATTCAGATTCAGCTAATTGAACCGCAACGTCAGCTGACCAGTCTGAAAGATCCTTAAGATAGCCTTCCCGGTCTGTATCGATACAATGCACTAAAACCAGCTGACTACTTTGTCATGAGTAACTGTTAATTCCACAAATCCGGCATAGTCAACAGTGGCGATTGTGGTTGATAACTTATCTAAAAGCCCACGCGCTTCCAGATCAGGAGCCAGAACCAAAATTCTGGGTGCGGCGGATTCAACCAGAGCAGAGTATTCTCCACCTTTCAATGCCCCATACACGCCGTCTTCAATTAACAGCAAGGTATCCTTTTCACTCGCCGCTCTGAGGCAGGATAGCAATGTTTGATCAGCGTAGGGTGACTTGTTTACCGTATGTAGAATCATGTTAAAAACTCAATACCACTGCATTTGTGTCCAGCAGGTTCGCGATTCTGGCGTCGGAAATCACCTCAACATCCAGCACCAGGTCCTTCTCTGTCAGGCCGCGGTGCTGCAGGGACGATGCAGAGACATAGATATTCTTTACGTCATACTGTTCCAATACTGCAAAGGTAGGTGAATAATCTTTGATTTCTATGCAGTCAGCATCCTGGTGCTGTTTTATCTGGAATACACCATCGTCGAGAAACAGTAATGACACCGGCACAAAAGCAGATGCCATTAGAACCGCATCAAGCGCTTCTTTGCCATACGACGTACCATACGGTGACCGCCGTGTGATGATGAGAAAACTCTTCATAATCAGGACTCAGGCTCTATTTTCAAGATCCGAATGTGACCAGTCTATCCGACACGATGCCTGCGTCGATGAGTTGCCCCAAGCCGGATAGTGTAAAGTTCTGCTCAATGTTATGTGTATCTTTCTCATACCGGCGTGACTCTGAATCATCAAGCACACCCCTTCTTAACGCCGATGCTACACAAACCACCAGTTCAATATTGTTCTCTCCGGCAAATGATGACCATCTCGAGGAAATGTTAATTTCATCCTGAGGTGGTATTGTCAGCCGATTGGCGTTGTATACACCATCGTGATAGAAAAAAATACGGTATATCTCATGCCCTTGATTCAATAGCTCGCGCGCAAACTGGTAGGCTGAGTCAGATGATTGGTAAGTGTAGGGTGAACCGTAAACTGCTAACGAAAAGATCATTTATGGACCCTGATCAGTCTAAAAAAGGGGTCAAAAAAAGCCCCGGGGATCATCAGAGACCCGAGGCCTTGCGCTTGTTAGCCAGAAGAATCTCTGCTTAATCGTCGCCGCCGAAAATACCCACCAGGTGCAGCAGGGCGACGAAGAGATTATATATATCAAGATAAAGTGAGACGGTTGCCATGATGT
Organism: Gammaproteobacteria bacterium; assembly: GCA_030123805.1. Lineage (GTDB taxonomy): Bacteria > Pseudomonadota > Gammaproteobacteria > Pseudomonadales > Azotimanducaceae > JASJXV01. Next base: position 4,951 of record JASJXV010000008.1, on the reverse strand, counting down.
AATTTGTCTCACCACCGTGAATAATTCGGCTGGTATCAAACAGAATAAAGCCGGACATCAGGATAACGATAGCTGCCGACAATGCCAGCTGCAGACCTGAAATGTAGAATCCGAAGAAAGATCCTACAAACATTAACAACATGGCTCCAATGATTACCATCAGGCCCGTAAACAGAAACCCCCGCATGAAGGAAAAGTCCTTCTGAGTTGTCAAGGTGTAGCCGGACAGGGACAGAAAGATCAATCCGGTTAGACCGACCGAAGTCATGACCGCTTCATTACCCCCGGGTACCTGCATGTAGAAACCGATGACGGGACCCAGGGCGAAGCCGAGGATTCCGGTGAAGGCGAACACCAGAACGATTCCCCAACCACTATTCTTGAGTTTATTGATTGCAAATATCAGGGCGAATGCTACCAGTAGCGGCAAGAATCCCATGTAGGGAGCATTAATGGCCATTGAAACACCCGCCATGGCTGCGCTGAATAGCAGCGTCATTGAGAGCAGCATGTAGGTGTTTCTGAGTACCTTATTAGTAGCAAGTATCGCCTCGCGACTGCGTGCTACGGCAAATTGGGCGTTAACCATGTTATTTTATCTCCTCAAACAGTTTAGACTCTGTACCCGATGAATATTTCGGGGCCAGAGTACGTCCGACTCAGCGGATAATACACTATATTTGGGACATTTAGGCAATCTTCAAGTCCGCAGGAAACAGATCCAATCTTAGAGACATTCAGCACCACCTGGTTCCTTAAATGTTGAAAGATTATTTTTCAGAAGCAAACAGCGACAGATAATTCTGTATAATCTGTCTAAGAACCACCCTGATTTCCATCTGCTATGATATTGTTCAATGATCATTTGCGAAAAACTAATCGAGCTGTTCAGTGAATAAAGATATCTCGGCTGATAGCCCAGCACAGGGTAGTCGCGCTCTCAATGCGCTGGAGGCATGCGCTGATTGGGCATGGGAGATTGACCGGGAGCGACGACTTACCTATATCTCTGACGCGTTTAGCCAGTATACCGGATACGAAACCAGCCAGTATATCGGCAAAAAATTTGTGGAAATCCCTGGAGTGCAAGCTGGACCGCAAGTGAATTCCCCGGATATCTATGCTTTGATTGATCAGCTGGAACCGTTTCGTAATCTGTATCTTGAATTACTTCGTCCTGATGGCAGATTGGTTATGGTCTCCCTCAATGGCTATCCCTTATTCGATGAGAATAACAATCATCTCGGCTACCGTGGCATAGGCATGGAGGTCAGCGAAAAGATAGCGACGAATTACATACTTGAGCATATCAAGGAATCGGTTTCCGATAAGGTGGGTGGGAACTATTTTGAAGCGCTTACCCGGGGGATAGCAGAAACTCTTAAAGTTGACTATGCATACGTGGTCCGAATGGATGATGAAAGCCAGAAATCAGCGAGTACGCTCTCGGTGTTCGCGTTGGGTCGCCCTGCAGAGAATTTTTCATACGATTTAGCCAATACGCCCTGTGCAGAGGTCACCCAATCAACAACCCGCGTGATCGCACAAGATGTCCAGCAGATGTTTCCAGAAGACCTTCGCTTACAGGAGATGGGCATATCAGGGTACGCAAGTACACCGCTGTATGGTAGTGATGATCGCTGCATCGGCCTGCTTGTGGTCATGAGTCAGGCTCCCCTGAGGCAGGTTGAGCTGGTAACCAGGGTTATTGAATTATTTGCTGATCGAGCGGCAGCTGAACTTCAACGTGCCGTTACGGAAGAGCGACTGGTTCATCAGGCGTATTCAGACAGCCTGACGGGATTAGCCAACCGCCCGTTGGCCATGGATAGGCTTGACCATGCGATCAGGGCAGCTCACCGAGCTGATCGACGCCTGTATGTTCTATTCATTGATTTGGACGGATTTAAAGATGTGAATGACTCCATGGGCCATGTCCAGGGCGATGTGTTGTTGCAGGAAGTCGCGTCCAGGTTCTCATCAACCATCAGAGAGGGAGAAACCCTGGCACGACTTGGTGGTGACGAGTTTCTGGTTATTCTTGAAGAAACGGAGGTCGCAGCAGGTGAGTTTGCCGCAAAACGATTGCTGGATAGCCTGGTCCAACCGATTTTACTGGAGGGCAGGGAATTTAACATCACCGCCAGCATCGGAGTGACTCAATTCCCCGAAGATGGCGATAAACCTGAATCACTCATGCGCAACGCTGATGCCGCTATGTATCAGGCAAAGAACGCCGGGCGCAACACCTACAGATTTTTCACCTCGGAAATGAATGAACAGATTCGTGCACGTATTGATATGGAATCCCGGTTGTGGCACGCGCTGGAGAATGATGAATTCAGATTGCTTTATCAACCCATTATCGAGATTGCGACAGGTAAGATCGTTGCAGCGGAAGCGTTAATTCGTTGGCTCAACCCGGAGTTGGGATACGTGCTGCCGGAGCAATTTATACATCTCGCAGAAGATATTGGTGTCATTGTGCCTCTTGGCGAATGGATTATCAGGAAGGCCTGCTCGGATTGTAAGCTCTGGCGAAGCAATTTTTCACCTGCCTTCGCGGTGGCAGTTAACGTCTCTCCCAGGCAATTTCGTGATCGCCATATTTTGAAAGTATTGGAGGCTTCACTGGAAGATTACAAATTGACTCGAGATGCTATTCAGCTTGAAGTAACAGAAGATCTGATAATGCAGGACGTAGAGTTAGCTCGAAGCATTCTTGCTGAAGTGACCCAAGATGGCACCTGTGTGTCAATCGATGACTTTGGTACCGGTTACTCTTCACTCGGTTATTTGAAGGATTTTCCTTTTACTAATTTAAAGATTGACCAGAGTTTCGTATCCAATATGCGACTCAATTCCGACGAGGCGACACTGGTATCTACCATGATAGGCATGGCTCACAACCTGGATTTACGAGTAGTTGCTGAAGGGATTGAAACACCACAACAATTATCCATTCTGGCTGGTTTTCACTGTGATCTGGGTCAGGGATATTATTTCTCTAAACCCCTGCCGGCCGATGAATTTCAGCAACTATTGTATGCGGGTGTAAAAGTCTAACGAGGCTCAGAAAAAAGCTCTGCGGCGTTCCCCAAACCACCAGGGCGGTAAGGGACCGTATGATCAATATTGAAAATGAACAGCGTTAATCGACGCAATGTCGCCAGGGGCAGCACAATTATCCATTTCGCAATCAAAGTTGATCCACTTTAGTGACCCCCTTGAGTTGGATAGATCAGGCCAAATACGGGATGAGGCCTTCTGAAATATTGTGAACGCATTTGCAACCCTCAGATGCCAGCCCCCCCTTTCAAGCTCGCCCTCCAGTTGCCCCGGTGCCCAGCTTGCGTAACCCGAATAGACTCTGAACGCCCGCTTTGACTGATTCATCATCCGAGGGATGAGATCTGTATTCATACTGAAATAGACGTCGTCAAAGACTAACCGGGTGGAATTGCCCGGCAATCGTTCAGCGCTGCTAATCAGCAGCATATAGGGTGCCCCTGTCATCGGGCCGCCCATGAATAATTTCTCCTCGGCGTTTTTCAGTTCTACCAGGTCAGGCAAGGCACGGGACAAAAGAATTGTCGTTGGTTGATTGATTATCAGTCCGATGGCGCCGTTGCTGTCATGTTGAGTGATTAGCAGCACACTATGGGCGAACCGGGGATCTCGCATGCCGTCTTCCGCAACAAGGAGCATTCCTGCCAGGGAAAACGATTCCTTTACTTGCAACGGGTCTGCGGAAACAGGTGTAAAGGGTAACTTCATGAGCACCAGTACGACCAGCAAGAATCGGGTACAAATACCCGAAATCGGCCTGAGGAACGATAGACACGCACTTAACATAACCTCAGTTTACTCGCAAAAAATCCTCTTGAAAAGTTTACGCATGATCCAGTCAAGTTCGTCGCCTGGATTTCCGGGTCTGTGGTAATCTAGTAACGTTTTATTGCGGAAGGATCCAGGAACGCCATGTTAAAAATTGTGCTGTACTGCATACTCGTCTTTTCATTGTCAGGTTGTAGATCACCCGCTCCTGAACCCCGTGATCCGCTAGCCAATAGAATTTTCGAAACCGAGACCCAAACGGAAATATCCCGGGATGAACTATTCGAGCGACTGCGTAGCGCCGATGTGATTTATTTGGCGGAGCAACACGATCAGGCAGAACATCATCGCCTGCAACTGTTGGTTATCGAGTCTTTACTAACCAGTGGATTACGTCCTGCAATCGGATTCGAACTTTTCGCACTGGAACAGACCAGCACGCTGATGACCTACAGTCAGGGGAAATCAAGTCCACACGAGAATGCTTCCGGTTATTCTGCAGAGGAGTGGTTGCGAGGAAAGCTGGGTTGGAAAGGGGAAGATAACAGCTACTGGCAATTTTATGGACCATTGCTCATGAAAGCGCGAGAGCACAACCTCACTGTGTTCGGCGCAGATCTGCACACGTCCATTCGGAAACGCATTGCAAAAACCGGGAAAAAAGGCCTCACCGCTGTTGAAAAGCAGCTAATTTATGACTCGGGATTAGCCGATGAACATTACCGGAAATTAATGTATGAGCGATTCAAGACTGCACATTGTGGTTGGGGTTCTGATGATTACTTCAGCCGGTTGTATGACACCTGGTTGTCTCGCAACGATGCAATGGCTCGCGCTGTTGTAAATACTTTCCAGGCGCACGATGGACGCCCGGTTGTTCTTATCACCGGAGCAGGGCACACCCGATATAATATGGGGGTCTATGAACGGGTCGCGTATCTTGATTCAGAGCTGAAACAGATCAATATTGGACTGCGAGCACTGGCGGATGCACCGGTTGCGCTGCATACCTATCTGCAAAGAACCGAGTTTGATGGCAAAGACTATGGCCCGAACCACGAGTACCAGTGGTTTACTGCGGCGCAATTTCCGCCAGCCGAGGATCCCTGCAAAG
>JASJXV010000055.1 GCA_030123805.1 Gammaproteobacteria bacterium | reverse complement strand
AAGCCACGGGATTTATCAATCCCTCTTAAGCCACGGGATTTATCAATCCCTCTTAAGCCACGGGATTTATCAATCCCTCTTATTGGGTCGTTTTCGATACATCCTGCTGGAGCGTTTGCCTGCTGATTTTCTCTCCAGCCTTACCCGGATATCCTGTTGTTCAGAAAGATGTTGCAGTTCTCTTTGCAGTTTCCTGTAACTGATCAATCTGGCTTCATCCAGGTCGCCGGATTCGATTGCAGCCTTGACCGCACAACCAGGTTCATTGACGTGTGAACAGTCTCGAAATTTACACTGATTAGCCAGCTCTCCCAGATCATCGAAAGCCTGGAAAAGAGATGATTCATCACCCCAAATCTGGATTTCACGCATACCCGGAGTATCAATTATCAGTCCGGCGCCAGGTATCTGCGCCATTTCCCGGAAGCTGGTGGTGTGCCTTCCTTTACTGTCTCCTTCGCGAACCGAACTGGTTTGAAAGCGCTCAAATCCCAGTAGAGTATTAATAATGGTAGATTTACCGACACCAGACGATCCGAGTAGGACAGCAGTCTGACCTATGCCGATACAGTCCCTCAGGTTCTCAATTCCCTGTCCGGTGAGTCCGCTTATGGTACTAATCTCCACTCCCGGTGCGACTTGCCTTACGGCATTAACTTTCTCGTTTAAATCATTACATATATCCGCTTTGTTGAGCAGAATATGCGGAGTTGCACGACTTTCAAAGGCCAGTAACAGATAGCGTTCAATGCGTTGAACATTGAAATTGTCATCCAGCCCACAAACTATAAATGCCGTATCGATGTTGGCTGCAATTATCTGTTCATCCAGCTGCTCTCCGGCTTCCTTCCGAGAGAATTGGCTTCGTCTGTGCATCAGTTTGCGTATGGCTGCTTTATCGGGTTCATGCTCCAGCAGACTCACTAGCACCCAATCACCCACGGTGGGCAGTTCGGCCTTTGACGTTATATCATGCCTGAATTTACCGGGTAGAGAACCGGTTAGAGTCCCCCTCTCGCTGTACAACAGATAGCCCGATAGATCCTGGCGCACCACTCGCGCTGGAATCAAATGCTTCTCGTCCGGCAGGAGCTGATCATCAAAAAAATCACTCCAGCCGAGTTCTTTTAAATTCACTTGCTTTCTCCCATAGCAAACAGGGATTGATATTGCTTCAAAATATCAATCGATTCAGATGATACGAACCAGAAAGTTAGCGAAATAAGAAACAAGGATCTGTCAAACGGGCAGAATCTATCTGCTATGACAGTTGGAGCGCATCGACACACATGCTAAATACACTCATAATTACGCTCCTCAGTTGCGGGTGGGTGGGGTTGAGCGACACCTTAATCGCTTTGTGGAATTATGGCAAGTACCCGACTGTATTTAGGCGCCTTTCTGAGTCGCATAAGCCCAGTCAAGCCAGGGCAGCAAAATTGCCACATCATTAGCATCTACGGTAGCACCGCCCCAGATTCTAATGCCAGGAGGGGCATCACGATATCCACCGACATCATAAGCAGCACCTTCTGCATCCAGCAAGGTTACCAACTCCTTGATAATCGATTTTTGCTTATCGTTGTTTTTTTCCGTGAACCAGGCGTCGGTTATTTTCAGGCATATTGATGTCGAGGAACAATGTTCCGGTTTTACAGCAAGAAAATCAGCCCAGTCTGATTGCTGTGCCCAATCCCGGACTACGGCCAGATTTGCCTCGCTTCTTTCAATCAATGCGGATAGGCCGCCCAAATCCTTTGCCCACTGCAGACTGTCCAATTGGTCCTCAACGGCCAGCATGGAGGGAGTGTTAATCGTTGCGGCCGCAAATATTCCATTGATTAACTTACCCGACTTGGTCAGACGGAACACCTTGGGTAATGGCCAGGGTGGCGTGTAACTTTCAAGACGTTCTACCGCACGTGGGGAGAGCGCTAGCATTCCCTGGCCAGCTTCACCACCCAGAACCTTTTGCCAGGACCAGGTCACCACATCCAGTTTTTGCCAATCCAGCTGCATCGCAAAAACTGCCGAAGTCGCATCACACAAGGTAAGACCGGATCTATCAGCAGCAATCCAGTCTGCGTTGGGTACCTTGACACCGGATGTAGTACCGTTCCAGGTAAATACGATATCGCGATCAGCATTTGTCTCGGTAAGGTCGGGTAACTCGCCATAATCGGCTTCGAATACTCTGACATCTGACAATTTTAGTTGATTTCGAATATCGGATAGCCAGCCCTGACCGAAACTCTCCCAGCAGCATACGTCTACACCTGTCTGACCCAGTAGATTCCACATGGACAGTTCGAAAGCGCCAGTATCAGAACCGGGTACCAGGCCAAGCAAATAATCGTCCGGGATACCGAGGATAGATCGACTGTCGTCTATGACTTTTTGTATTCTCGCTTTAGGTCCTTTGGCCCGGTGGGAGCGACCCAGACTATCTGAAGACAAAGCGCCAGCGGACCATCCCGGACGTTTGGATGTAGGACCGGAGGAAAAGCACGGATTGGCAGGAGACTGATCAGGTTTCATGGTATATGTTGACTCTCGATAGATAGTAAAAAAAAGGAACCTCGCAATTTGATGATTTCAGGGACGTCTGTCAAGTATCATTGCGTGATAAACGCTATAATGCTGAAAAGAGGTTCGCAGTAAAACGATGTCGGATAGACCCCTAATACAACTTGACCATATTAATATACCTGCCAGCAAACCTGAATGGCTGGCCCAGTGGTATGCAGATAATTTTGGTTTTATTGCGCATAAGAGGTTTGTTTCCGGTCCTGGAACCCTACTGGTATTCGAAGCGGGAAAGCCGCTGGATTATGGTGGCAACGTTCACTTCGGTTTTCGTTGCACTTCCCGGGAGAAAGTACGGGCCTGGGCTCAGGAATTCGAAGCCAACCTGGTTGAGGATGAAAACTACAGCGGTTTCGAAACCAAAGATCCTGAAGGTAACCTCTTTGAAGTTTACTGGGAAGGGTAAATCTGAATACCAGATAGCCCTGCTGATGGGGCTGTCGGCATTCTTCACCCTGGTTGGCTACGAATTCATTCGGTCAGCTTCTACAGTCCTGTTCAAGACAGCATACGGTGCAGACAAGTTACCGGTCGTTTTAGCGATTATGCCCCTGGTGGTATTTGTTGGTGTTGCGGGATATGGCCGTTTACTGTCGATGTTGGGGCCTAGACAAACGCTCAGAGTTACCACGCTGGGAGCCGGATTTGTAATATTCCTCTGCTATCTGGCGATTGTGAGTGGTTCAGATATAGCAACCGGAATTCTTTACATCGTTAAGGAATTCTATATCGTACTGTTGATAGAGCAGTATTGGTCCTACATTAACAGTTCTCTGCAGACTGATACAGCCAGGCGACTCAATGGTCCGATCACAGGGGTGGCAGGTCTTGGAGGGGCAACCGGCGGCATATTGGTGTCCCAATTCGCCGTCTCTCTGGGTACTGAAACACTCCTTATTGTCGCTGCCGTATCGGTCATCCCCGCCTTGTGCATCTCTGAAACCGCATATCACTTGCATGGAGAGCCGACCGCACCGAAGCGGCAGTCCTCTCATATGGGGTGGTCGCTGTTTCGCGGATCCCGGATACTGAGATACCTGCTTGCGATTGTAGTCTCGTCACAAATAGTGTCTGCCGTTCTTGATCTAAAATTTCAGGAACTTCTGTCCATTCGGTTTGCTGGCGAGATGCATAAAGAAACTGCTTTTCAGGGCTGGTTCTTCGGCACTCTGAATTCAAGTGTGCTGCTGCTGCAGTTTGTCATTGCACCCATTTTACTAAGTTTTGTATCGCTGCGTCTGGTACATATCCTGATGCCCCTGATTCACCTGGGGGCGATCACGGTTGCAATTATAGAACCCACGATATTCACGGTTGGTCTGGCTTTCTTTCTCTTCAAAGCGCTTGATTATTCTGTGTTCAGGGCGGCCAAGGAAATACTCTATATTCCGCTGTCGTATGACACACGCTACCGCGCTAAAGAGGTGATCGATGTATTCGGGTATAGATCGGGTAAGGGGGGGGCCTCGGTGGTGATTGTCCTGTTGCAACGTGCGGGTGTCTTGATGGGTAACTACTATACATGGATCGCGTTCGCTGCTGCGACGCTGTGGCTCACCTTGATCTTTCCCCTGACCCATGATGTTGAAGAGTTAACTGGACAGGGAAACTCTGATTGATGTCGAATCATCGGCAGTTCCGAGACGGCAACGCGACGGTCCGGCGACCCGCCGCTAATAGAGGGGTTGGGATCTGTTGTTTCGTTCCATGATCCGTCCATGTCACTAACGCTTCGGCGAAATCAATCTCTTTCCTGTAGATGGCCGGAGCACCCGTACTTTGCCTCTCACCAGATGAACTATCTTGTCAGCGTATTTCAATAAGGACTTATTATGGCTGATAAAAACACAACTGATACCAAGCGCACGGATCTTCTGCATAATTCGCATTGCCGTCTTTGCGTCGATATGCGCAGTACCTTCATCCATGAAGATTAACCGGGGCTTGTGGTAGAGGGCACGCGCAATGAGGATTCTTTGTTGCTGCCCCAGTGACAGAGCTGTGCCCATGTCTCCAATCAGACTGTCATATCCCATAGGCATAGCCATGATCTCATGGTGTATTTCTGCCAATCTGGCTGCGCGCTCTATCGCTTGTTCATCATAGGTGGTATCGCTAAAACTTATGTTTTCCCTAACGTTACCTGAGAGGAGCGAATCACTCTGCAATACTGCCCCGGTGTTGGCGCGATATGCACGTATGCCAAAAACTTCCAACGGCTGATGATCGATGAATAAACAGCCGTCCGTTGGTTGCATCAGTCCTGATAACATATTTATTATGGTGCTCTTGCCAGACCCTGAAGGGCCATAGATAGCAACTGATTCCCCTGGATTGATACTTATATTGAGATGTTCAACGATTAATGGGTCCATCGGTGAATAACGGAAGCTGGCGTCCTTGAGAGCAATCACGCCCTGCATCGGAACACTAAAAGCAGAAAGGTTATCCAGTCCAGGTTCTTTAGGTGTCAGTGCAATGTCTGCCAGACGTTCCAGATGTAGTTTAATCATCATGAACTTGGTGAGCTGATCAATAAGAGAGACCATTGCGGAATTGAAATGTCTTTGATAAGACATGAAAGCATAAAGCATCCCAATGCTTAGAATGCCTTCAATTACCTGAGTTGCGCCCACAAACACGACCAGAACCTGGCAAGTTCCGGTGAGGAAAGCATCGATAAATTCAAATCCTATGGTGAGTTTGCCGATCCGGATTTCACTGTTAATTGTGTCAGCCAGCTTATTGTTCCAAACACTTTCCCTATCACTCTCGCGACCGAATGCCTTGATGCTCTTGATAGCACGTACCGATTCCATGAAATTACTTTCCTGGTTGGCTGCCTTTGCAATACTCTCATGGGTTCTGTTCTTAAGTGGTGTAAACATAGCAACACGCAGCAGGGCATACAGGGTAAGACAAATCACGATGATAGATGATAATAAAGGCGAGTAGATTAAGATCATAATCAGCGTGGTTACTGCCATGATGCCGTCAAGGAGAACGGTCAAGGCACTAGCTGTTATGAATTCCTGTATATTTCCGATTGATCCGAATCTGGATACAACATCGCCCATATGCCGTTTGTGGAAGTAGTCCAGAGGCAACCTTATCAAGTGATGAAACAAACTTGATCCAAGCGCAAAATTAATCTGGTTCACCAGATACAGCTGCCCATAGCTACGCAGTATCCTTGTGAAGACGGCGATCATGGTGAGCCCAAAAAATCCCAGCCCCAGTACATTCAGAAGATTCAAGTCTTGCTTGATGAGTACTTCATCTACAACAAGTTGCATGTAAAAGGGACTCGCCAGACTGACGATTTGTATTATCATGGACAGAATCAGAATTTGAATGAACAGCCGATTCAACCCGTGCAGATCTTTCCAGAAATCCAACAGTCGCAATCGCGGTGGTTTGTCCCCACGTGAAAAGTCTGCGGTCGGAGAGAGTTCCAGTGCGATGCCTGTGAAATGAGTACCGGCTTCTTGCCATGGATACTTGCGCACGCCAAGAGCGGGATTGTGAACTTCAATGTGCTTTCTGGTCACCTTCTTGAGTGTGACAAAGTGATTGAAATCCCAGTGAAGAATTGCTGGCAGTTGCACGTTACCCAGTTCGTTCAGTTCTATGCGAAGAACTCTGGTAGATAACCTGATTGCTGAAGCAATATCTATCAAGCCTCGCAATGTGAGACCTTTCATGGATATGCCGTACTTACACCGCATCTCTTGCAGGCTGGTATTGTAACCATGATAACCGGATACCATTGCCAGACAGGCTAGACCGCATTCAGAATTTTCCGACTGGTGAATCATAGGTAGCCTGGAATTGCCGGAAAAGCGTAGCCAGTCCATCAGGTTCTGCCTCGCAGGCTAAAGAGAGGCTCAAACATCCACTGCAATAGGCTACGATCTTCCAGGATAATATCTGCGTGCAGAATCATGCCTGGTTGTAATGGCACTTCTTTGCCAAATGCATTAATCGATTGCTTGAACAGTTTTACGCTGGCGATGTAAGCAGGTTCACCAATCTGGACAGGACCACTTATTTCCCCCGAGGATAAAATGGATCCCGATACGCTAAGCAAACGGCCTTTAAAAACGCCAAAATGCTGATACGGAAAAGCATCATAAAGCAGGTTTACAGTCTGGCCGGGTTTGACAAATCCTATCGCTCTGGTTGGTATGAGCAAGTGTCCAATGAGATCTTTGCCATTAGGCAGAATAGTGAGTTGTGGGAATTGATTTCGAACCTGATGACCGACCCTGGCCTGCAGAGTGGTTACCCGGCCATCCACCGGTGCGAGAATCTGATAGTCTCGTCGGTGCATTAACTCGGCCTGTCGTTGCCTGATCTGAGAACGAAGCGACTCAAGTTCCAACAACCTGTTTTCCTTCCGTAGAGGCAATTGCTGGAGAGCTTGTTCAGCATTAATGAGTTTCAGCTCAAGAGTGGATTGTTGCTGTCTGTAGATCTCAAAGGCTTGCTTCTGCTGTATCAGTGCATTTTTAAAAGACAGCCATTCCAATTCGGGGAGGTGTCCCTGTCTGTACAATTGATTCAATGCTGCATATTTTTGCTGGCTTAAATCATTTTGCTTTTTGTACAGATTCAGGATTTTCTGACTTTGCTGCAACTCATACAAGATGGCTTGCGAGACTTCTTGCAGTTGCCCCTTTTCAAGTTCATAACTCTTCGTTGCCTGTTCAATAGACTTGTGCAGCGTAGCGTATTGGAATTCCAATTCCTGGCGTTGCAAATCGACTGGTTTGATTCCGTCTACATACTCTGTCGAGACGATAATACTTAAAAGTGGCTGACCCTTTGTGACCAGTTGATTATTCTCAACATGAACCTTTTCAATTGTTCCGTGTCCTTCCGCATAAACCTTAACCAAACCGGACTCTGGAGATAGATAACCCCGTACAGTCTCTTTTCTGGCGTAGTTACCATAAGACAGGAACGCTATGATCAGAGCGATGACGCTCATTGTGAATAGCGATAACAACCCCAATCCGGGGGCCTGGTTTATTCTTGTACCACCCGGATGAAATTGTGTGTGGTTACGAACCGCTTGCGTCCTGAACAAGGTTTCTTTTGAGTCTGACATTAGTTCTGATGTTTAGCCTGGAGATGAATTTTGAAATCCTGATTAGCGACACTTCATGGTTCAGAAAGACACAGCATCTGTGGAATTAACGGCCAGTGATGCCACTGTTCCGGGTACTTTCTAATATGTCGATCTGCAATATCTATAAGTTGTTGGGTAATCTGTTGAGTAGATTCAGTCAGTTTCTGTTTTTTTGCTGTGGATGGACGGATAACCGGGAATGCCTCTGCGACCGGTGTGCCCTGGTCGTCAAAATGGCACATGATAGGGAGGATGTCCGCCCAACCAAGAAGTGCAAGTTCAGCAGGTCCTCTGACAATTTTCATGGGGCGCCCAAGAAATCTAACCGTTGTTGTGCCTCCACAGATCTCGCTGAGATCGAATAACAAAATTACGATATTTCCCCTTCTCAGCTGCCGAATAACCTTTCTGGCAGAGGCGGGATCATGACGAATTACAACAACTGACAGCTGTTTAGATTGGAATCGACGCATCAATCTCTCCTCTTCACTGCTCCAGTTTTTGTTGCGCACAATATAAACTTGCCTGTCTCCCGATATGCTTCGACTCAAAGTTAAAAAAGCGGCAAGGTAATCACCCATGTGAATCGTCGCAATTACCAGGCCTCGCTGGTGTGAGTTCAGATAATTAACAACTCTCTGCACGTCAAGAAAGGCCAGGTCTGAATGATGAGAATTGGCGGCAGAACAACTGCAGTCTGCCAGCTTGATCCAGCAGAAACGTGATACAACCGTATACAACACCCAGCCCTTCAAAATAGCGAGCGATTGGCGTCTGTTCTCGCCCAGAACCTGTTGTATCAGATCGACAAATGATTTGTAATGCAGCGCGGTGCTTAACGACTTCTGCAGAAGATTGACACAGAACCTGAATGGATAACCTGATCTTCTTGCGAAGTGAATAAGTTGCATCACTGTATTGGACTTATGCGACATATACGTATACTGCTCAAGGTTCCCTGTTGTGAATCACTTTGGATTACTCGCTCAAAATAACCAATAGGATGGCGGCGCAGAACCATGTAGGAGATATCGTAAATTCGCTGTGGTACATCGAGCAGAGTAGCGGAGACATACACCCAGGAAATACAGTCAGCTGATTATTGAAACGGGAGTAAGGTGCCCAATTATCAGAAAATATTTGAAAAATAGATGCAAAACATGGGATTTTACAGGATTGAGACAGGAGAAGATTAATGGTTGCGACAGTTAATAATACCGGTGTACTGGCCGGAAAAGTTGCAGTAGTCACAGGGGCGAGCAGAGGTATCGGGGATGCTATTGCTATACGCTATGCCATGGAGGGTGCTCGAGTAGTGGTCACCGCTCGAACAGTGGAAGATGGTGATCATGTGCTACCCGGCAGCATCAATTCGGTTGTAAAACGAATCAAGGATGCCGGCGGTGAGGCGCTGGCTGTAAGAGCAGATCTGGCGATTGCAGAACATCGTGAAAATCTGATCGAAACCACAGAGAATATATACGGTCCAGTAGATATCCTGGTGAACAATGCGGCCGTTACTTACTTCGAACCGGTTGCGTCTTTCACTGAGAAGCATTTTAGTCTCATGCTGGCGGTCCAGGTTTATGGTCCACTGCATTTGTCACAACTGGTATTGCCGGGCATGAAGAAAAGAGGGTCGGGCCGAATTCTGAACATATCTTCACATGCCGCATTGCATCCGGACAAAACCATCCAGGGCCACGGTGGTACGGTATACGGAATGTGTAAAGCGGCGCTAGAGCGATTTACGACCGGCCTTGCATCGGAGGTCTACCAGGAAGGTATCGGAGTTAGTGTTATTTCGCCCGGCCTTGTGGCGACTCCTGGAGTCGTTCATCACAAGCTAATCAATGAATCCAACAAGGATAGAGTCACACCAGTGGAACATATGGCTGAAGCCTGTTTGCGGCTTGTTCATGGCGACGTGAAAGAATTTACCGGAATGATCACTTATGCAGACGAGATGCTGCGAGATTACAAGCTGGAAGCGGCAGAACTACTCGTGTAAAACCGGGTCCGGGGAAGGCCCAGGACAATCATTCGGGATCAGACTTGTTGACCTCTGGTCCCCAGGTTTTTCTATTCCAGATAAAGCCCACCAATCCCATGATCAGATTCGTCGCACATGCTGACGCAAATATTCCTATATAGCCAAAGTATCGTTCGGCAATCATGGCTAAAGGTACATAGAGTACAAACATTCGGGTGACTGACATCAATGTCGAGCGAAGCGGGCGTCCCAGAGAGTTAAAGATGGCACTGGACATCATGAGGGCACCCCAACCGGCATAGCTCAAAGGCACCAGGTAAAGATACGACACAGCGATACGTCTGACCTGCTGGTTATCATCAAACATGCCAACCAGTGGCAGAGCAACCAGAGCGAGCAGTAAAGCAACCAGCATGCCCCAGGCAACTGAAAATACAAATGCCAGCTGCATGGCACGATTGGCACGATGGTACAGTCGGGCTCCCCAGTTTTGGCCCACATAAGGTCCGATACTAGCGGAGAGCGCATACAACGGAATAACCGATAGCCCTTCAATTCTTGAGGCAATGCCGAAACCTGCGACTGCCTCTTCTCCATAGTTCGCCAGCAGGGTAACAATGATCGCTGTGGAAACCGGTCCGATAAGTTGCGTAGCCGTGGCTGGAATGCTCACGACCATAATCTGCTTCCAGGAATTTATCACCTCATGAAGTGGAGGGACCGACAGGTCGAGTAGTCTTTCACGCGCATAAAGAACATAAACAGTAACCAGACACAGCACGCCTCTCCCCAACACCAGAGCCAGTGCGGCTCCTTGCAAACCCATCGCTGGAATACTACCCCAGCCGAAAATCAGAATAGGATCCAGCATGATGTTGAGTATTGAACCGCCGACCATGATGGCACCGGAAATGCGGGCATCACCTGTTGCTCTGAGAGCATTGCTGCCAACAAACGGAACGGCGATAAATACCAGTCCCAGATACCAGATTTGCATATAGCTTCGAATGAGATCCAGAGTTTTTCCAGTGGCACCCATCGCAGTGAACAGCGCATCGATGGAGAAGTATCCGATAACACCCATGAGCAACATAATTACAGTGGCCAGTGCCACGCCGTCAGTAGTCAATCGGCGTATGCGCAGTTGATCGCCTTCACCCACGGTGCGTGCGAGCACAGATGAAAGTCCAATAGACACACCGAGAGACAAGCTGGTGAGTGCCCCTGTGACAGGAAAAGTAAAACTGTATGCGGCGAGTTCCTGTGTGCCTACCTGGCCAAGAAACCAGATTTCAATAATATTGGCGATAATACTCGCCGAGATCCCAAGGAGCATTGGCAAGGTCAGTCCGAGTAGTCCCCGGCTTACTGATCCTGTCGTTAGCTTTGCCCGGGGAAGGGCGTTATTTTCTATTGTCATCTGGATTATTGGTGCCAGGCTCTCGCGACTTGCCTAGTCGGTAGCTGCTGTTAGCTCTGTTTCTGGTGATTTTGCCCGCGGCGGCGGACCGTCGCAAAACACTTAGTCAGTCAATGTCGTTGATATCAAACGGAGTTATCTGATAGACGTAATAGTTCAGCCAGTTATTGAAGAGCAGATTTCCGTGGCTTTTCCAGGTGACCACCGGGTCTTTGCTGGGGTCATCATCGGGAAAGTAGTTTTCCGGGACTTCCGGGTTGATACCGGCCGCCATATCACGATCGTACTCACCTTTCAGGCACAGTGGCTCATACTCCGAATGACCGATCACAAATATCTGCCTGCCGTCCTTTCTGGCAACGATATATGGCCCGGCTATTTCCGATTCAGAAATGATCTCCAGTTCAGGACATTTCCGGATGTCTTCGGATCTTACTTCCCCATAGCGGGAGTGGGGTGCGTCAAAGATATCATCGAAACCCCGAACAATCGCACTTAAGGTATTATTCAGGTGATGTTTGTATACGCCTGATATTTTTTTGTCCAATACATATTTGGGCACGCCGTAAAGGTGATGCAAGGCTGCCTGAACCGCCCAGCAGAGAAACATCACCGATGTTACGTTATGCACACTCCAATCCATGATGGCTTTCATGGCATCCCAGAAATCAACCTCCTCGAATTCCACTGCGCCCAGGGGTGCACCCGTAATGATCATGCCGTCATATTTTTTGTGGCTGACCTCGTCAAAATCCTTGTAGAAACTTTCCATATGTTCAATGGGCGTATTCCTGGATGGACGATTGTGAATACGCATCAGCTCGATGTTCACCTGCAGGGGTGAGTTCGACAGCATCCGCAGCATATGGATCTCTGTTTCAATCTTTTTCGGCATAAGATTGAGTAAGAGTATGTTCAGCGGGCGAATATCCTGATGGATTGCCTGACTGTTTGTCATGACAAAGATATTTTCGGCTTTCAGTACATCGACCGCGGGTAAATTGTCAGGGATATTGATTGGCATAACTTTTTCCTTCCACTGGTACGCCATCAATTCCAGGTAGATGGAGTACTGGGTGCAGGCATAAAAAAACCTGCTTCACTCGTTCAGCTTGAGCTAAAGCAGGTTCCGATAATGTCTGAAGCCGGTTGTCTTGCTTCCAACATCTCTTTAGCCAGATTTATTAAGCGCCTGCAAGCTGAATATCAAATCGGCGCTGATGGTTACATTTAGTTCGCGAACATTTTAGATTAATCTCTATATAAAGGTCAATTTTGCCCGTAAACAACCTGCAATCGCCGCATGCCCTTTAACCAGCGGTCATAGTCGCTGGTCTTTCGCTGCATATAAGTGAGTACTTCTTTGTGGGGTAGCACCAGGAATCGCTCTTCTGCCAGCGCTTCGATTACCGTATCGCAGAGCTCCTCGGGTTCCATCATACCATCGACGCCCGCCACACCACCATCTGAACCCGCGGTCATAGCCGTTCTGACAGCCTGCGGGCAGAGCACGGAAACTTTGATTCCCTGATGCCCGTGTGTAACCGAAAGCCACTCGGCCAGGCCGACCGCCGCGTGCTTGGTGACCGCATAGGGTGCTGAACCGATCTGCGTAAGCAAACCTGCCGCCGAGGAGGTGTTCAGCAGATAACCCTCGCCCCGTTCGATCATCGCAGGGAGGGCTGCCCTGGCTGCATAGACGTGTGCCATCAGGTTAATGTCCCAAATTCGCTGCCATTCGTCGTTGGCCACATCAACACCGCCGCCAACACCAATTCCAGCATTGGAACAAAGCAGATCTATCTGACCGAATTCGGCTTCCGAGGTCTTGATCAAGTTGATTACTTCATCCTCCTTGCTGACATCGGTAGGAATAGCGAGTGCACCAATTTCATCGGCAACTGCCTGCAAACCGTCGGCATTAATATCCGCAATAACCACCTGCCGTGCACCCTCGGCAAGAAAGCGTATTGCCATAGCCTTACCAATTCCACTGGCGCCGCCAGTAATAACTGCAACCTTGTCTTTGAGTTTCATAAACTGTGACTTACGCCTCGCTGTCTTCCGTTGTTACTTTTTACGTGATTCCAGAAATTGAAGCAGCATCAGCAAGTCTTCCGGATCAGTACGACCCACGGGAGAAGAGCTATAGGTAGAAGAGATGATTCTTCCTTGCTGATTCATTACGAACTCGGAGGGCTGAATGAAATCCCTTTTCTCCTCCCACCAGGCACCCATTTTATCGCCAATATCTCGCGTCACGCCATGTGCGACAGGAAAAGACAGGTCTTTAGCGACTTCTGCAGCTTTCTCTATGGAATCAACGCTGGCTGCGACAATACTGGCGCCAAGCGCTTTGAATTTATCCAGACGTGCTTCATAACCGGCTAACAGTCGGCGACAGAAAGGTCACCAATGACCCCGATAGAACAACACGATGGTATAGGGTGAACTATTGTCGTCTGGAATCGTCAATGAATCAGACTCTCCTATATCCAATCGCACCGAGGGAAATTGATCACCGGCATTGAGCTTTAATGACATGCGTTTTCTCCGGAATTTGCATTACTTTATTGTATTTATACCAAGCTATCAGAATAATGAGGTTGAAACAAATACTGATTTACCTGATTATCTGATCCTTCTGTTGCGTATATTGCATGAGCGTGCCCAAGGAGGCTGACCGAGAACAGACTCACCTGCTGCGGACAAGTCCGATTGGCCAGATTGCCCGATCATTTTCGTTAAATATGCTCAATATTCCCCTTAAATGATCAAAAAATCTGACGCAACCGGTCTTGTCCTCGCGCCGGTTGCAAATCTTGGTCAGCTTCATGGTATTCTCGGTAAGATACAATAGATCGAATTCAGCCATTTTATTTATCAACCAGCAAACAAGGTAATTGCTTATGGAACTTCGTGAAGCTATAGGTCGCAGGCGTTCAATCCGTTTTGTGAAACCCTATAAACCGGTAGAAAAAGAAAAGATTCAGGTCATGTTCGAAGCGGCGAGAATTGCTTCACACTGGGGAAATGTCCAGACACTGAGAGCAATAGCAGTCTTCAAGGACTCTACTGAGAAAGATCTGGTGGATTCGCTGGATGGCATGATCGTAGGCTGGCAGGTCAAAATAGCACCAGTAATTATCTTCTGGTATCTGGATCCGGATGCCGTTGATGGTCAAACAGAAAGTCTTCTAAAGCTCGCGGATGCCGGCGCTCTGGGTGTTGGCACCCGACAGGAACGCACCGCGGCAGTGAACGATATTCTGGTACCGCTTTTCGCCGATCTCTTGCCCATACTGAAACAACCAGGAATCAGCGAAGTTGACTGTGGGCAAGGCATTGCCCAGGCAACGCTGGCTGCTTTTGAGCTTGGTTTGGGAACCTGTTGTCTCGGAGCCGGACCCAAAGGTCCGGCTGTTCTGGAGCAGCTTGGTGTACCCTCTCACTGCCGTCTGTTGCTTATTCAGACTGTTGGCTACCCGCTGGAACACTGGGAAGCAGGCGGACAAAGGCCGCGTTTGCCCTTTGGAGATCTGTTCCATATAAACAATTTCGGCGAGCCCTTCCCAAGAAGTGAGGCAGTGGTCGAAGAACTCACCCGGGACGGCATGTTTACGGCACCAGCGCCGTTACCTGATCGTGACGATGAACTGGCGTTCATGCAGAAAGCCCTTAATATAAAGCCACCCGGCGTACTCTAAATTGAAAGAGGTAGACCAATGAAATTAAATGCATATATCGCCGGAGTTGGCATGACCAAATTCGGTAAACATCTGGACAGAGGTATGAAATCGCTGGGCGCCGAGGCTATTCAGTTGGCCCTGGATGACGCCGGTATTGAGAAGTCGGTCATTCAGGCAGCCTGGATGGCCAATGCCGCGGGTGGTTTAATCACAGGTCAGGAATGTATTGGTGGCCAGGTGATACTGCGAGGTATGGGGATAGGAACTATTCCCGTCATCAATATCGAGAATGCCTGTGCCAGTGCATCGACGGCGTTTGAACAGGCCGCAGCAATGGTAACAGCGGGTCTGTATGACATCGTGTTAGCCGTAGGTACAGAAAAGCTGTATCACGAAGACAAGGTTAAAACATTCAGTGCCTTCGGCAGCGCAGTGGATGTTGAAGCTTTCGCTGAAATTATGGCGAATCTGAAGAAGAGCGCAGAGGCCAGCGGCGCCAAAGCCGCATCAGGTGACGGTGCCGGTAAGAGTCGCTCCATGTTCATGGATCTGTATGCTTCCTCTGCGCGGGCACATATGAAAGCCTACGGCACCACAGCGGAACAATTCGCAGCCGTATCCGCAAAGAATTCATTTCATGGCAGCATGAATGAGCGGGCTCAGTTCAGAGAAGTCCTGAGCGTAGAAGAAGTTCTGGCGCAACCCATGATCGCTGAACCTTTGACTCGCCCCATGTGTTCGCCCATCGGTGATGGTTCAGCTGCCCTGGTCGTTGTCAGTGAGAAGAAAGCCAAACAACTCGGCCTGGTTGATCCTGTCAAGGTTATTACCAGTGTGCTGAGATCAGGCTGGGATCGAAGTGGTGAGGATGAATTCTCCAGTGTGGGTGATCTGTGTATCAAGACAGCGTATGAAGAGGCCGGGATCGGCCCGGAAGATCTGAGCTTGATTGAACTGCATGACGCTTCAGCTCCGGCAGAGATTATGACTTACGAGACTTTGGGGCTTTGCGCGAAAGGCGAGGGCGGCCCATTGGTAGAATCCGGGGCAACAAGACTGGGTGGTCGCATACCGGTTAATACGTCAGGGGGTCTGTTACGAAAAGGGCATCCCATCGGCGCCACAGGTGTTGCGCAGTTAGTTGAACTAACAGAACAGCTTCGTGGCACGGCAGGTGCAAGGCAGGTCGAAGGTGCCAGGATTGGCCTGGCCCATAATGGCGGCGGCAGTATTGGTACAGATGCGGCAGCCCAGTGCGTCACCATCCTGACACGGTAACGATCGGATTGCAGCAGCACATCCGGTTTGAATCTATTGGGGCATTTGCAGTGCCTCAATAGAGTGGATTGATGTAAGTCACGACTGCTATGCGTCAAAAAGAATGTATTAAAGTGAGAAGATGGAAATGACAGAAATAAATAACCTGATCCTGGCGGATTTCTTTTTAGAGCGGGCTGAGAGCAATCCTGACTTTCAAATATTGACCTTTGAAGGTGCAGGAGTTCGTGAAGATGAAACCCGAACCTGGCAGGAGATTTGGCTTAACGCGCAACGCATCGGTGCTGAGTTGATAAACCAGGGTATGGAATTCGGGGACAGATACGCAATCATTTTGCGCAATCACCCTGAATTTGTCGATTCCATGGTAGCCGCATCTTTGCTGGGTTGCATCTTTGTGTCAATAGACCCACGTACAAAAGGCGCCAAACTGGCTTACACACTGAATAATTCCGGCTGCAAAGGAATTATCTGCGCGGATTACAACATTGCAGAGATCGAAGCAATTCGAGACCAGGTAGCGAGCCTGGAATGGATCATGATGTTGGAGACCCGTGAGGATGGTGCGGCAACGCTGGCAGCCGATATCAAAAACGCGGTTGCATTTCAGTCTATTCTGGATACTCCGGAGACGACGGTGGATCGGCAGGTAAAAAATCCGATGGATATACTGCAATTGATATATACGTCGGGGACCACCGGAGATCCCAAGGGAGTTGAGATTGCCAACGCGCGTATTGCCGGAGGCGCCATGGCCGGACCGACTCTGCAATTACAACCGGGAGACAAACCCTATACCGGCTTGTCGCTCACTCACGGTAATGCCCAGAGCCTCACCATGATGCCAGCCATTGGTATGAACCTGCCTGTGGTATTCAGTCGCAAGTTCACCAAATCAAGATTATGGGATATTACCCGCAAGTATGGCTGTACTGTATTTAATTTATTGGGAGGTATGACGACCGCCATCTACAGCGAGCCGGTGCAGGAAAATGATGCTGACAATCCGGTAAGGATGGTTCTGTCTGCAGGTATGCCAGCCATCATCTGGGAAAAATTCGAACAACGCTTTAATCTCAAAGTTATGGAACTGTATGGCGCAGTCGACGGCCACGGACTCTTTATTAATGCCGGAGACGGACCTATCGGCAGCTTTGGACAGGCGCCCGCAGGATCTGAATACAAGATTGTCGATGACGATGAAAATGAGTGCCCACCGGGTGTAATGGGAGAACTCATTGGGCGTCCACTGACAGGTGAAGTCAAGATCGAATACTATAAGAACAAGGAGGCATCAGAAAAGAAAACTGCCGGAGGGTGGGTCCGAACGGGTGATGTCTGTCATCGGGATGAGCAGGGCTGGTTCTATTTTGACAATCGAAAAGGCGGCGGCATACGACACAATGGCGATTTTGTTAATCCCGGTTTTGTGGAACAGGCTCTGGCCGAGCATGAGAATATAAACGATGTGTTCGTGTACGGTGTACCTGCCGCGTCAGGCGCCCCCGGAGAAAAGGATATCGTTGCGGCAGTTGTCGCCATCGATGTAAACGCCTTTGATGCCGCGACTGTATTTGCGCACTGTAAACAGCATCTGGAAGCGAACTTTATACCCAGCTATTTACAACTTGTGGCAGAAATTCCGAAGACAGCTTCCGAGAAACCCCAGGAAAGATTTCTGCTGGAGCAATTCTCGGTGGATGGTGAAGGTATTTATACGGCATGAATCTGGCGCACAGGCATTTACGGCGCGCGTTTTTTCCGCCATAGCGCAATCGCCTCGGTTAGAAAAACTTCTTTGCAGCCACCTTGAACAAAATAAACAGGAACAGTCCCAGCAGCAGCAAACTCTCAATCGAGGCAAAGAATCCGATAAATATTCTCAACTTGAAGATGATCAGAACGACCAGAAACGTCAGTCCAATCAACATCATCAGTCCGGAGAGTCGCTCGAATCCGGGCAAGCGATCAAAGTCCGTTTTCCTGCCGATCAGGTAGAAGGTCGCGCCCATGCAGATCACCGGTAGAAAATAGATCAGAAAATCCACTTCCAGCAGGTTAGTCCTGACGATAAATAATGCATAGGCAATCAGCACTGCTGAGATGGTGCCTGGAATCCCCGCCAGATAAATGAGCGCTGAATAAGTATAGTCAAGGGCAGTGCGCGGTCCTTCGGTGGTCTGCTGTAGCAAGCCCAGTAAAGCTGCAAACAAGGGTGTTAACAAAAAGTACCCGAGGATGATCAGCGGATACTGACTGATTAAATCGAAGAGCTCCTGTGCACTCATAAAATTGCGCTTCGTTCAGTGATTACAAAACAGCAGTTGCTTCCAGCGGCACCCGTGTAGATTCCAGGATACGGCTCAGCATATTGAAGTAACTGCAACACAGGATTAATTCCGCCGCCTGTTGTTCGCCATATAACGCGATGATCTTGCCGAGAGCCTCATCACTCAAGCGGACGTCACGACTGATCTCATCAGCAACCCTGCACAATAGATTGCCTTCTTCATCCAATCCCGATACCTCTCCTTCAGTGCCGATAATCTCTATCTCTTTATCCGTCAGGCCTGCCTGTTTTGCCACAGTGACATGTTGTACCCACTCATAGTTGGATTTAGTCACATGGGCGACGCGTAATACAGCAATTTCACGTTTACGTGGGTCAAATTCCGCGCTAAACAAAATTGTAAAGGCGAAGTCGAGTAGCGCCTTGAAGCTGGCAGGAGTTCTCGCCATCATGCGAAACACATTCAATGGCGGCAACTCGGACAGTCGCTCGCGAATTTCTGGCGTTAGCTCGGCATCCTTGGGCAATGGCATTACAACATCGTTGTCTGAATTTGTGTTCATCGTCACTTCACATCAGTTGCATATCAATTAATAGTTCCCGCTACTTTAGCATAAAGATATCCACTAGCACTTTTTGTGCTGTGTGGTAATTCCTTCGGAATCCATTTATGGTCACAATATACAACTAATCTCAGTTCACCAAGAAACCAACCCACAGGGACAGACCATGAAAATTACACGCATATACACCGGTGATGATGGCGAATCACATTTTGAGGATGTGCAGATTCCACTTAAATCGATCGGCCCAGGCGGATTACTGTCCGAGCCGGTCGCCACCACCAGCGTCATCTTTCGTGAAACAGAAGCAGACTACAATCTTGATTTCCATCCTGCACCCCGGAGGCAGTATGTTGTCAATCTAAAGGGTAGTGTGGAACTGGAAACCGGATCGGGTGAAAAACGCATTCTGGGACCGGGAGAAATTTTGTTGGCGGAAGATACCAGCGGGCGTGGTCACAAGAGCCGTGCGGTGAACAATGAACCACGTGAGTGCCTGTTCATCCCGCTGGCTGATGAATAGATAGTGTCCCTCCTGAATATTCCATCGTCCTGAAATTCATGACTGTTTTTGGCTCCCGGTGAAGGATGGCAGACATGCCTATTCTCATGCTCAGATCATTGAGATGATGGGGAACGAACACACCATTCAAATCATATGATTTCGTATTGTTCGCTGCCCGCGCCGATGACAAGTGATGTTGTGACTTTTTTGTCGAAGGTTACAAATCGCCCACTATTTTTGACAGCAAGCGCCAGAAGATAAACGTCAATAAGTTGTTTGGGACCGATGATCCTTTGCCAATCAATAGACTGCTGGTCCAGAATGCTCACCGAGTCTGGCCAAAACTCATGGTGCCGTGTATTAGTAGCCGTGCGCAGATGATCTGCTACTTCAGCGCTGCTGAAGTGATTGGGGTAACCAGGCTGGGACATGATACGAAGACAGCCGTTTTGGGTAATCGGACAGGTTGCCCATCCTGATTCGATATTGCT
>JASJXV010000054.1 GCA_030123805.1 Gammaproteobacteria bacterium | reverse complement strand
CCTTTATTTATCTGAAATCCCGCGACTGGAGTGAAAACTGCGCCATACAGGAACTGCAATCTTCAATGTGTCCGGCAATCACGTGAATCACCGAGTTCTGCCGCTCCATAATGCCCTTTATTTTCAATAGTTTTCCCTGTACTACGGCGGCTCTGAAACGCTCCAGTACCCGTTGCCATATCACCACATTGATATTGTTGGTTTCATCCTCCAGGGTAAGAAATATGACACCGGAAGCAGACGAGGGTCTTTGCCTGCCCGTGACAATACCTGCGATCTGTACAAATCTGCCGTGATTTAACCGTTGCAACTGGTTGGCAGTTTTACAATTGTTGAAAACATCCATGCCCCGCAATATAGCCATGGGATGTCGACCCAGGGTCAGTCCAAGGCTGGAGTAATCTGCGCGCAGATCGTCGGCTTCAGTGGGGGCTGGCAACCGAACCGGATCTTCCGGTTTC
Source organism: Gammaproteobacteria bacterium (assembly GCA_030123805.1). GTDB lineage: Bacteria > Pseudomonadota > Gammaproteobacteria > Pseudomonadales > Azotimanducaceae > JASJXV01. Next base: position 19,689 of record JASJXV010000054.1, on the reverse strand, counting down.
CATGTTGCGGCGGGCTCTGCAACTTTATCCAGCAGTGGTGAGGGGGGCAGAATACCCTGTACTTCCCAATGGGTTTGATAACGATGTCCTGCCAGGGTTTTGAAAGCGCCGCTTTCGGTCAGGCGCGCCAGTTCGCCACGATCCAGTTTGGCGTGTCGTGCGACCTCTTCCAGGTTCCGGAATGTGTGCTGATTACGTGCCTTGACAAGACGCTGGCAGGCTTCTTCATTGAATCCCTTGATGCGCTGCAAACCCAATCGCAAAGCAGGTTGATGGGCTTTGACTTGCTGCTGATAAACCGGACATTCCAGAGTGGATTCCCAGTCACTATAGAGAACGTCCGCGGGACGTATTTCAATGTCATGTCGTCTGGCATCCTGTATCAACTGAGAGGGGGAATAAAATCCCATGGGTTGGCTATTGAGCAGAGCGCAGTAAAAAGCTGCCGGTTCATGGCATTTTAACCATGCTGAAACATATACCAGCAAGGCAAAACTGGCGGCATGGGATTCGGGGAAACCATAGTCGCCGAACCCCTTGATCTGTTCGAATATTCGTTCGGCAAAGTCCTTGTCATGACCCCGGGCCAACATGCCATCGATCAGTTTTCTCTCAAAAGGTTCCAGACCGCCTTTGCGTTTCCATGCTGCCATGGCGCGTCTTAATTGATCCGCTTCTCCGGCTGAAAAACCTGCGGCTACCATGGCAAGTTTAATAACCTGTTCCTGAAATATAGGAATACCCAGCGTGCGTCCCAGCACAGATTTAACAGCGTCGTTAGTATAGGTTACAGGTTCCAGTCCTGCCCTGCGTTTCAAATAGGGATGGACCATTTTGCCCTGAATGGGACCCGGCCGAACAATGGCTACCTGGATTACCAGGTCATAAAAATTTGCCGGTTTCAGGCGGGGCAGCATGGATATCTGGGCCCGCGATTCCACCTGAAATACGCCGATACTGTCTCCCCGTTGCAGCATCTGGTAAGTGAGGGGATCTTCTGCTGGCACATTGGCCAGGCAAAGTTGTGTATGGCGATAATCATTGATGAGATCGAAGCTCTTGCGGATAGCTGTCAACATTCCCAGGGCAAGCACATCGATCTTTAATAGACCCAGAGCCTCAATATCGTACTTATCCCATTGAATAATGGTTCTTTCATCCATCGCAGCATTTTCAATTGGCACCAGGCGAGATAATGGTCCGCGGGAGATAACAAATCCGCCTACATGTTGAGAAAGGTGACGTGGAAAACCGAGTATCTGATCAATCAATGTAATAAATTGACTGATTACCTGACTGCGTGGATCTATTCCTGCGCCTTCAAAACGATCCAGAATATCTTCTTTTTTGTCCCACCAGGATAGTGATTTTGCCAGGTGATCCACCAGTTGCAGATCCATGCCAAGCGCTTTTCCCACGTCACGAATGGCGCTGCGAGGGCGATAAGTGACCACGCTGGCTGCCAGCGCCGCTCGGTGACGTCCATATTTCCTGTAGATATACTGGATGACCTCCTCGCGACGCTCGTGTTCAAAATCCACATCAATGTCAGGCGGCTCATCTCTTTCTTTTGAGATAAAACGTTCAAACAGCAAGTTGATGCGTGCCGGGTCCACTTCTGTTATTTCCAGACAAAAACACACAACGCTGTTAGCCGCCGAACCACGCCCCTGACACAGAATACCCTGGCTGCGTGCGAAATGAACAATGTCGTATACGGTCAGAAAATAATATTCGTATTGCAATTCTTTAATAAGAGCGAGTTCTTTCTCTATTAACTCTGCAATGTTGGCCGGAGTCCCGGTTGGCCAACGTTTTTGTGCGCCGGCTTCAACCAACTGCCGCAGGTATGCCGCTGGAGCGATTCCGGGGGGCACCAGTTCCTCCGGGTATTCATAGCGGAGTTCTGACAGGGAAAAATGGCACAGGGAAGCAATATGCAGCGATTCTTCCAGCAGCGCGACGGGGTAGATCTGCTTTAATTTACTTAATGGCCGGAGATGCTTTTCCCGGTTGGATGCCAGTAGTCTCCCGGCAAGCTTTACAGACTGCCCCATACGAATGGCCGAGAGTACATCCTGCAATGGTTTACGGTCAGGGGAATGCATGTGCACATCACCACTAGCCACCATGGGAATAGCCAGAGATTTGGATAACATGAAACAGTCTCGATATTTGTCCAGTTCCCGGCCATCTTCAAAAACTTCCATGCTGATCCACAAACGCTCACCAAATATCAGCTTGAGCTGCTCTCCATAGTGCAAATTATCCTGGCTTTTCTCTCGAGGTATCCAGAGTGCAAGACATTGTTCCGTACCGCGTTCAAAATCCTTGAGCAGGATCTCGTATTCTCCTTTGGCAGAGCGTCTGCGGCCCTTGGTGATTATCTGGCAGATTTGTCCGTAGGCTTCACGGTTTGGTGCCAGCAGCAGCAGATGGATGTCCTCGTGCAGAAAAAATTCACTGCCGATGATTAATTTAAGACCGCAGTCTCTGGCGGCAACGTGAGCTTTCACTACACCTGACATTGAGCATTCATCCGTTATAGCCAGGGCCTGATAACCAGCCCTGGCTGCCTGCAAAACCAGTTCTTCAGGATGGGAAGCGCCCCGCAGAAAGGAATAGCTGGTAAGGCAATGCAATTCTGCATAGTTGGTTGCTGACCGGGATGACATTTGCTAATATGCTGGTTATATATACAGTAACTGTTAATATATACAGTATTGTCCGGTGTTGCAACAGCCAAAGTTTTTATCGGGCAAGGGTAAGCAGATAAAGGGTACCGGAGGCAACCGAAATCGCTGTTTCGGCAGAGAAAGTATCGCCGGTTTGACATGGACAAACAGTTTTTAGTGATCGGGACACCGCAACATGAATCCGACTCAACTACCTTATTTGTTAATCTAATCAATGGCTTGGCCTGGCTTTTAGTCATGATTCACAGGTTGTCCACCTACACCGATCTGTTATCACCAACTTATACAAAAGATGTCCCCAGCTTATCCACTGCATAATGCAAACGTTTCACTAGCCAAAACTGATAGCTGTGGTAAATTGACTGCAACGGTTGAGTAGAACAGGTCGGCCGGTAACGGCAGACCAACGTGATACGCAAACCGCGAGACCCCTGCCAGGGTCGGGGTCGCGAGGCAGAAGCGGCTTAAGGGTGATCGGCGTCTCTTTGGAGACACGATCAGGATCTCTTCGGAGAAAATGATTGAAGCCGGTTATCTGTAACTCAGATCGAGACCGATCGTATCGATCAGAGTTAGACGTAGAAAGGCGTCGATAAATAATCCGGCTCGTTGAGTCATGGGTGTGGATGTATCGGAGACGTTCGGTATAACGAAGCAGCCACACGATTTTTGAGGTCTTTGACCAAAAGGATCGTGATGAGTCTTCGGACTCACCGGATCTTCGGATTCGGAGGATAGACCAACGTAGAAGCGGACTCGTCTTGGACTTGTCCGTAACTGCAGAGGCCACAATCCAAAAATGGAAGCCTCACCTTTTGGTGGGGCTTCTTTTTGGTTCAAATTTGATGAAATCAAATTTTAACGGCGGCAGCATTTTGCGCAAGCAAACTGCGAGAGCCAGGATCTTAACCCCATCCAAACCTTCCTAAACCAACCCCGGCAGTCCCGATTCCACTCTTGCTGCATGACAAAAAGCCGTCACTGCTTCTCTCATATCCTTGCGCCTGGCTTCACCTGTGCTTTCGTTAAAACAGAAAGATAACCGCAGTTGATGCATCCCAGCGCCGGGATTGCGCAACCGGGCATCATCTGGATAAAAGGCATACATGGGTATTGCTACCACCCCGTAGTCCGCCACTAACCTGGCAATAAAGTCTTCGTCGGTGGTGACCTGGTTTTGTTTGAAAGTGAACACGGTAAAGAAACCGGCCTCCGGATGGGTCCAACTGAAGTGGTCAGCATAATCACCGAGATGTTGCTGCAGAAGTTCCAGCATGATAGAGCGGTTTTCCCGATAAACCCGAAGCTTTTCTTCTGCTACCGGCCACAGAGATTTGCGCAGAGTCATGGTTTCGTCATGCAGCAGCGCTTCGAATCCTCTCAGCGCTTCCGGATTATGTAGCAACAGGTCGGCACTGGCTTCCGTCAGCAGCAGATCCGAAAGCGGTACATGTAAGCCATCAGCGACTTCGAGAATAGCTTCGGTATATATAAAACCGACCCGTGGTCCGGGCAGTCCGATCTTGGAGCCGGTAAAAAGATGAATGGTGCGATCAGGAGCCAGACTAAAAAAAGGTCTTGAGCGCTTATCGGCCGCAGCAAAATTGATATAAATATAGGGGGCATCTTCAAGGATAAGTATCCCTTCCTGCTCCGCTACCTGGATAATTTCACGGCGTCTTTGCTCGCTGAAAGAGAAGCCCGCGGGATTGTGACCATCGGGAACTGTGTAGTAGAGTGGCACGAAATAGCCCGCATTTCTCGCTGCTTGAATCTGCTCTCGAAAACGTTCGATAATGGGACCATCTGAATCCATCTCCACACTGTAGATAACCGCCTTGTGGTTTAAAGTCGCGCGGGCAAGAAAACCGGCATAGGTAGGTGCATCGGTAATGTAAGCGATGGGTATACCGGGGCGTTCGAACACAGAGCAAGACAGACTGATTCCTCCGGTTGCTCCGATGGTGGGCAGCACATGATCGGGATCGATCTCAACCTGCCAATCAGATCCATATACCCGGGCGAATGCTAACCTGGCCTGATACGGACCAAGAGTATCGGTGTAGGCATAGGCCTCACGCAGATATTCCGGTAACACATCAGGGTCGTTTAATCCTTCAGCCTGCGTCAAGTGGTCAAAATAGGCTTTTTTATGGGCCAGGAATCCCCGTGGGTCTGTAACCTCCGGATGAGGATACCCGGCACCTAAATGATGGATTTTCAAGCCTTTCTGTGCAGCAACTTCTCGCAGATGCGGCAGGGACGCCGCCATACGGCGCGTTACCGAGACAGGTTGCAGCGTAATTTCCGGTGCAAGGAGTTGCGTGGTGGCAGGGGACTTGTCCTGGGTTCCCATATCAATTGGTTTTCCTGTACAGGATAGTAAAAAAAAGCGAGGATAACCTACTAATCTTCCTGAAGCCATACATGAGAGTAAGGATCAAGACGTTGCATCTGGATAGAACTCCGCCAACTTTTTCCAGAGCCAGGGTAGATTCCCCGGGGGATTAATATTCTTGTCGAATGTAGTTGGCACCGCCACCATTATTCCTTACGATGCGTCTTCCAAAAACAAGAGGGGGGCACAGAGTGGCGCTGATGGGGTTCGGACCATGGCAGTAAACAGAAATGCACGATTCTGGGTACGCAAATCGCATCGCTGGTTGGGTTTACTGATTGGCGTACAACTACTGTTGTGGACCGTCAGCGGTCTTTACTTCAGCCTCATACCGATTGAGGAAATCCGCGGCGAAGACCAGATAAGAGAAACTGCACCAGAGAACTTCGCCTTCACACCGTTGGCATCTCCAGCCATAGCGATAGCTAATCTGGCCGTGCAAACAGGCCCCTCACTACAGGTGCACGCCGTGTATTTGCGCCGTCTGCTGGGCACACCCATCTATGAAATCCATTATGCACTGTCCAGCGAGAAGCGCGTGATAATGGCAAACGCAACCAGCGGCGAATTGCGGCCACCCCTCAGTGAGGCCGAGGCGCGCGAGATTGCACGGCAAGATTTTGCTATCGACGCCCCCGTGTCCTCAGTGGAGTATATTGAAGAACTAGCCAGTGATGCTGAGTACCGTGGTGGTCCTTTGCCCGCCTGGCGGGTGAGCTTTACACATGCGAGTGACACCCGCATCTACGTATCGGCAGAGCGTGGCAAGGTCACCGCACGCCGCAATAATTCCTGGCGCATTTTTGATTTCATGTGGATGCTGCATATCATGGACTTCGAAGACCGGGACAATTTCAACTCGCTGTTGCTGCAGTTGCTGGCGACGCTGGGTGTGATTACGATAATCAGCGGCTTCATACTATGGGGGATGACTACATCGTTGTTTCGCCGTAAACAACAATAACAAAGGACATTGCATCAGCTAGCCAAATATCCCATGCAAGTACCAGCCGCCATTGTCGAGATGGTTAAAAACCCAATACAGCGCCCCGCAATGGTGACGTGCAACAAAATAGTCACGCGGGCTATCCTGATCCCACCAGCCATAGTCGATTCTTTCCGGACCTTGCAGTAGCTCCAGTTTTGCGGGAAGAGATGCTGCCGGCTTACCGGATGTCAGGCGTCCCGACACAGATTTTTCCGGCAGGCGTTTAGGCGTACTGAGCAGATAGGTGGGGCGGAGAGGGGTTATTTCGTCATTTTCCGGATACCAGTAATCTTTTTGATTAAAACGCATCAGCTTCCAGGCCTTCTCCGGTCTGTGGTCATTAGCCATAGACAATCCAAAGCAGGTTTGTGGTCCCAGGCGGGCCCGGAATGTATTCAGTAACAGGTTGCCTTCCTTGAGTACACCCGGTTTTTGTATTGGCTCATCCACCAACTCGAAACTGTTGCCCCGGAAAAGATCGTCTGTCTGCAGTTGTGCAGCAGAGAATTCAGTCGCGATAAGGGCCAGATTATCCACCTCAGGCAAGCCATTAAACTGTTCCAGTTGCAACTGGGTTAAGGCAAAAAACATTTGCTGATTATTTTCCGGATTGGCAATGTAAAGTAGCATCTTCGTCGGTTCGTGACTTCTATGCTTGAATTGCCAGATGAATTTATCTACCGCCAGTTGTCTGCTGGTAAGAAAACTGCTGAATTCCGACAGTAGTCGTTTCATGGGAAACTGCAGGGATTGCATATTGGTGACATCGGTCAGGAAATGCACCTCACTGAAAAAAGTGGGTGCCGGGCTGATATTTATCTGCGGATCTGCCTTGGTCCCCGTAAGACGGTACAGATAATCCATGAATTCCTTGCCATATCGTTTGCCCAGCCCGCTCATTGGCAGTGCCAGCAATTGCCCCATATTCTGTATGCCCATGCTGTGCAGGGCCTGAATAATTTTTTCATTGGCCTCCATGCAACTGACGGGGACTTTGCTGAAACCCGCAGCAGCAAACTCTGTGTCTGCACAATCTGGCAGGCAAGCCGCCTTTGCCAGTAGCAATGCACCCAATGGAGTTGGGGAGTCGGCTAGCTGGCATTGGTAACCCAACTGATCGAGCCCTTGTTGAACAGAGCACTTGAGATTGCCAAGCCCCCGGAATAGTTTCAGGCAGCCTCCGACTTCCAATAACAGGCTATTCACTGTTTTGATGCTGATCACAGGGGAAAATTGATAACTCCAGTCGGCTAATTGTCTCAGAGCCCTGGCCTCTTTTTCTTCATCCCTTGCTACACTTGTCACCCGGGCACTGAGCGTGTAGGCCGTATCCATACTACTGCCGATCTGAATACCGGTTTCCATGGCGGCCCGATTCAGGAAGGCAACGCGCTGGCGTACATGGATAACCACGGGCGTATCGGTTTCGTCAGGGGACATGCCGCGGGTAAATACCTCAAGGGGTAACCGGGGCAGGTGTATGCAAAGCCAGAGTTGTTTGCGTTGCTGTTCGCTCATTGAGAGGAAAATGGCACAATCAGTTCAGAGAAACAGGGCGTCATCCGATTCAGATCATCCTGCAAGTTAACCGGAAAAATATCTGTTGCCCATCCGCCTCGACGTTTCAGGATACTGACATTTACCATGCGGCTATCCGAGAGGGCACTGGCACGAAGAGGCTGCAGCATAATACGCAATTCCGCGGGAGAAGCGTGCTGCGCTGCCCGGATTGGGCGAAATAGAATATTCCAGCAGTGGCTCTCCTTTGCCGCTACTTGCAGACGACGAATATCCTTATCCCGCACCTTGTTGCCCGGCCATGCCAGAACAGCGCTGCAACTCCCGGAGGTCAGAGCTTTTTCAGTTGCCCACAGGGCATCTTTTTCGTTGCCGGGTCTAACCACTAGTATGCTTGAAAGATTTACTCCTGCGGCGATTAAAGCAGGAGGATAGGGAATGTAAGGTGGTGCAATCCAGGCGATCCAGCGGGAATTATTCCGGCTCAATTGGGCCAGCGCAGGCATAATCAGGCGTATCTCACCAATGCCTGGTTGATCGTGTAGTAGTTCCATCGCGCCATTCTTTGGCCAACCATGGCCGGGTAACAGGTGATCAAGCTCAGGAAAACCGGAAGAAATACCGGGCACAACAGTGTGATCCATGGAGGAGGCACGCCAGATATCGCTGGTTTGTAATAAATTCTTCAGCCCCTCTTGCATTGAATTACTCTCCTGGCGGCGATCCGCCGGACCGGCGTCACCTGGACGTCTCGGAACTGCTGATGAAAAGACAGTATACTGTATGTATAAACAGTATATGATAATATATACAGTATGTCGGGATTAATCAATAAATCAGTTGGTATCTTTATTGATCAGTCTCAGAATTTGCGTTTCTATCAGAACGGGTAGTGCTACACGATGGCTGAGCAATTGGAATCAGTGAGCGGGTAAGGTGTTCTTGCGATGTGTGTCGAGGAGCAAAATGATGGCAAGGAAAATGGCCAGTAGAACCGGCAGTGCATTCAACTACCCGGAACCGGACTGTGCCAGAGCTCTGGACCTGGTTATGCAACTAATGGCAATTCCGAGTGTTCACAGCTATTGATATCTGGATTTAATTACTTATTTTGGGATTGACCCACTCGGATATTCTGCAGGATATCGATGAAAAATCCGGGAAAGACGCAGCCTGATAGAGTCACTGAATTAAAAATTCATCGCAGCTAGTAGCTGGCAGCCTTCAAATATGGCTGAAGTACTTGAAGGCAGGGGTGTGTCCCTGAGATGGCTTCGATTTGTAGCAGATTCAAAGGTCTGGTGTAGCTCAACGTGTTCAGTCAGAACCGGTTCCCCTGCGGCAAAACGCGGTCGAAAGCGAGTATTAGAAAGCATGTTCTTGATAAACCTGCCGAGTTTGTACGGGGTATTACTGTCGATGACAACCACTTTGATTACCTTGCCTTTCTGGCTCACCGTAAAATCCAGATGCATATAAAATGTGTCAAGGTTGTCTGCATTCTTGAGTCTGGCAAGATCCAGTACCTGAGGGTAGCACAGAGCCAGTGGCTCACCGACGAGTTGTCTTGAGCCTGGATAACGCTCGTTGACCGATGCAGACTTCCTGGATTTTTTGCCGGGGTTAGAAATATGAACAATATCTGTACCGACCGATTCCGGCAGGGCATAACCGTTCTTGGCGAGACGGTAGGCTGTAACAACATCACCCGTTTTGTTGACACCAAGACGGGTTGGCATACTAAATAGATCCTTGCCTTTTTGACTAATGGTGGTGTCGGATGCCACCATATTCCAGGCTTGCCGATAGAGTTTTTTCGCTTTTTCGTGGCGCTTTTGGATGAGGTTCATATCGGCAAGATGAATCAAAGCTTCCAGTTCATCCGACTTGTCCGCAGAGGGACTATTGACTACCAGGTCCAAAACACGCGCCAATGGCTCATCAGCGCAGCATGAGCCTTTTAGATAGAGCGTAGATGCTATGGCATTCAATAGTTTGATCAGCTCCATTTCTGCTGTTGGCTGGAGTTCCTCCATCAGATCGAGCGTGCGTCGGAATGCTGCCAGCGCACTGGGGTACTGTCCGCTTTGTCTGTACCAGTAGCCCAGTTTGGTTAGAGCAGGGATGATTCGTGGGTCATCCTCCCCGAAGTTATTTTTATTGATCGTGTAATAAAAACGCTGTTGAGTATCTGCTTCCTGGAACTGATTTTTACGAAGATTTATCTGGGTTATCCAATCGACTATATCCAGTTGATCCAGCGAGTAAACCCCCGATTGCCGATGCGTAATATGCTGTGCGCGCCTTAAAACCTCCAATGATTTGTCATATTGACCGGTCTTGTAATAGAGCCCACCCAGGTGGCTTAAAGTAGGCACGAGTATCGGTGCATAACCCCCGCTCTGCTTTTCCACAATATCAATGCTTTTCAGGTAGTTCTTTTCAGCCGCTCGGTCCAGATTGGCTTTTTGCTGCAGGTTAGCCCAGTGCCTTAATACCAGTGCATATGCATGAGGGTCAAGAGGGTCTTCCTCGGCAACAAGTACTGCAATCTGCTCGGCAAATGGCAGTGCGTCCTGATAGCGGGATGCTTCCATGCGCGATCGATATTCATCAAGGGCACTCTTTAGAGCATCAGTTGCAACAGACGCAGTCACCGCATGGCTGTAATTGCCGATGGCTAACCAGACCAAACAGATCGCGTTGAGTGAAATAGTGATGGTACGCATAGTTGTGACTACCTACTTTTTTGCAGAATAGGTGTCTGTTACGAATGCACGGCGGGTAACAGGGATCAGATTTATTATTCTTGTTCTATCTATAAGATCAGAGAGTGTAAGGAAATGTTCCGCACGCGTACGAAATTCCATAATCTCTCAAGACTTTGCTCAAAGATTGAACAAATATTGATGTTCCTGGAGGAAAAATTGCAAGAGAATTTGATTCCAGCTACTGCCTGGATCATGCCAGGTATTTTTTGATGGATGCCAGTGAATGCCCGTAGTGGTAAGCCATCTGTGCTTCGAGATATCTGTAATCCCTCCCTATCGGACAGACCAATCTCGATACACAGCGCGATTGACAACGTGAAGCGGATTCCAGCCGATAATCTGAGCATGGCTGAACCTTGAATTCCGAAAGGGTGACTGCCATCGCTGGACAAGCCTTTATGCAGGGTTTTTCGTCGCACGATACGCAGGGTGATGCCGACGGGATGTCAAAATTCTCCGCCAACATGGTGATATTTGTATTACTCATTATTAGGCCCCGATACGCAAACCAGAGGCCAAAAACAGGATGGATGCCTAAACCTAATGGTGAATCATGATGCCAGCCTGCCAATTTGCCGAGTGCCTGTAATGGTAAAAGATGATTCCCGGGATAGATAATTCTGTAATCAGAGTCGGCATCGAAGAGATTTTCAACGGTTCGTGTGAAGTAATTGTCAACCGGGTCTGCTTCCTGCTCACTCTTGGTCCGATGCTGTTGCATGCTTTGCCAAAACCGGGATCCGCCATTACCAAGTAGTATCAAAGTCCGATAGTGTGCAGATTCCGGTTCACACTGGACTATCCGTTGTTGGAGTTCATCGGGTAATTGGTCGAATTGGAACACGGCCTGCAGGTTAAGACCCCGTTCATACAATTCTTCGGCGACAGAATGTGCCATTACATAAATCCGCTTATGGGACTCTCCGGATTATCACTCTCAATCCTGCCCATCCACTCATGATACATTGATTCTGCAACAACAAAGTCCCTTTCACTGTCTATATCAACCGCACAGCCGCCGATAGTTGTACTGACAATTCCAATGCGAGTTTTAAGCAAGATACCGGCATAGGTACTCATCTCGGCTTGCGAAACAAGTTTCCTCAATAGTTTCACCATAAATGAAAGTTTTAAATATTTACATAGAATAGACAGCTCCAAAATGGTGTAGAGGAATAGAGGTTTAAATCCGAAACCCTTTGCAATTATGAAGTCGTATGCCATCTTCGCGATATTTGCCAGGTTCTTTTGATAACGACGTTCATAGAGTGTTTCGATATAGGCGCGATTGAAAATTTTGAAGGGCTTTATTAAATGCAGATTATTGAGTCGGTAGTTCCCCTCTCGCAGGTGCAGATAGGTCATTACTATCCCGGGTTTCCCAGCCGAGGGATAAAATTTCCTGAGATATTTTTCTTCCGTCATTCCCAGACAGTAATCCAATGACTCGGCAGCACAAGCATCCAGAAATTGGTTGATCTCATGCACCGTAATAAAAGGCATATCTGTCGGTAACACAAGAACCTCCTTGTGCATGATGTCTTTATCTACCGCTTCGATCCCATCGTAGTACCCCGGAACTGTATGCGTGAATGCTGTCCAGAAATTCTGATAGGCATTATCTTTCTGTTCCATTACTGCAATGACCTTGTTATTCCTCAAGTGATCACGATTATCCAGAAGCAATTTGTCGATGGCGCTCTTGGGTCCTATGATGTGGATATTTCCTATCCGTTCTACTTCTTCCAGCGCTTTGAGTACGTACACCAATAGTGGAGTGTCTTCAATCTCCAGAAATAATTTGTTTTTACCCAACACACTTCGGCTGGCGCTCCTGTCTCCGGCCAGGATAATTGTGTCAATAACTTTTTTCACTACTGCCAAGTGATCCTCCCCCTTGCGCTAGATCAAATATTCAGACCATGTCCTTTGCTATGATCGGTCGCTTAAATAACGATAAAATCCGGGTTGACTCATGAATCAGGCGATATTTGAAGCGATTTCTACAGGAGATGCAAAACAAACTCCCAAATTAATTCAACAAGACCTGGATGCAGGAATAGCTGCAAATATCATTCTCACAGAGTCAATGATACCTGCCATGCGTCACATTGGCGATCTGTTCGCGAGGAATGAAGTTTACGTGCCTCAAATGTTGATCGCTGCCCGGGCAATGAATGCAGGGCTTGCCTTAATTGAGCCTGTACTGGCGGACACCGGACACCAACCATTAGCCAGAGTCTGCATCGGCACAGTTAAGGGCGATCTTCACGATATCGGCAAAAACATCGTTGCGATGATGCTCAAGGGCGCCGGTTTCGAAGTCATGGATCTGGGAACTGATTGTGATGCGGCGACGTTTCAGGAAGCCGTAGATGAAGGGGCTCAGGCCATCTGTTTGAGTGCTCTGCTGACCACCACGCTACCCTATATGAAACAGGTAATTAATCATTTCAGTGGAAACAACCAGGTCCGGATTATTATTGGAGGTGCACCCGTCACTCAGGCATATGCAGATGAGATCCAGGCCGATGGTTTTGGTGGTAATGCGGTAGAAGCAGTTTATGCTGTCGCTCGTAGTCTGGGAATCGCCATGCGTTAAAGTCCTAAATATCAGGAATTTCTATTCCAGAATAATTACTGATAATTATGCACTGCCGATGAAAACCTCTGTTGGAGGTGCCATAGTGTCCTTTGGTCACCCTGGAGCCTGGTGAGATACGCTTCGTCGAGGATACCAATGGCAGGGGGATGGTGTTTGCGGCGTGGATGTGCGCACCAGCAAGTTGGCATCCATACTCCGTATTGCCGGGCAGGAAGGTCTGGATATTAAGGACAATCGAGTAACAGTCTGCGGCACGGATTTCAGATTTGTTCGATGCAGAGCTCTGATTCATTGGCTCAGCATATATAAATGAAGCGTAACTTTGGGTTAGCATAGCAGCGCATAATAAATAAAGGAGTCTGATCATGTACAAGTCAATCGAACTGGAAGTTATTGGTTCTGCTGCAGTAATAACGCTCAATCGACCGGATAGTTTGAACGCATTAACTAACCCGATGATCGTTGAGTTCAGGCATGCCCTGGCACAGGCGGAAAAAGACCAAAACGTAACCGGTATTGTGCTAACCGGGGCCGGTAGAGGGTTCTGTGCCGGTATGGATATGAATGCACTGAATTCCCTCTCAACCACGGGAGAGAGAGAAGCCGTGGATAGTGAACTTGCTCTGATCACAAATCCGGGTGATCCGGATATGGGTGACGATTATATTTCCGGATTTACTTACATGTTGACCATTCGTAAACCGATCATTGCTGCAGTTAATGGCGCTTGTGCAGGGCTGGGGTTATCCATTGCCTTGCTCTGCGATATGCGCTTTGCCGCGGATAATGCCAAGTTTGTTACCTCCTTTTCGCAACGGGGATTGGTGGCTGAGCACGGACAAAGTTGGATACTGCCACGTGTTGTGGGTCCATCAAGAGCTCTCGATATGCTCTGGAGTTCCCGCCGAGTGCTGGCAGACGAAGCCAAAGAGATAGGACTGATTGACAAGATCTTCCCGCCGGATCAGTTACTGGAAGCAACCCTGCAGTACATAGATGAGCTGGCAAAGACCGCTGCACCACTGTCTCTGAAGACGATGAAGAAGCAGGTATATCGCCATCTTAATATGTCCCTGGGCGATGCCATGAAGGAATCTGACCAGTTGATGGCTGCCAGCACCGCCCACGATGATTTCAAGGAGGGCGTTACTTCGTTCCTGGAGAAACGACTACCCAATTTCGAGCAAGTCGATATAAAGTAGAAGCAATAGCCTGGCTAAGCACAGGGGATATAAAATCCCCTGATCTTCAGGCCTCGGTGACCGGTTGCATTAATTCAACGATATTGCCAAAGGGATCACGCGCATAGATTGCCCAGGTGCCGCCCAGGTTTACAGGACCATGATGCATAGTACCGCCTGCTTCCTTTAAACGTTCACACGCAGCATCAATGTCGTCGAATTGAAAGGCGATGTGCGTAATACCCTGATCGCAGGGACGCTCAGATGCAGGGTCGCCACTCTGTTCGGGTGCTGAATATTCAAATAACTCCAGATGGTAGTTCTCCCCTTTGAGCATTATTGCTTTTGCTGCACTGCCTGCCAGGTTGATTACCTTATTGACCTGTGGGTCGGCGGACTCATCCCACTGAAATCGGGACAACTCCTCCAGTCCCAACAGGTGCTTGTAAAATTTATTGGCTTTCTCCAGGTCCGGCACGACCAAACCGGCATGATGAAATGTTACAGTCATAATAGTCTGCCTCTCTCTGCAAATCTGATATCGCTCCCAGTGTGCCATAAAAGTAGCAATAAAGGGGACGGAGAGCAATAAAGGGGACAGCAATAAAGGGGACGGAGGGATTAAAAATTGATCAATCCGGGTTTGTCAGGTTTGAGCTTCCTGCAGTTCTGCCCGCAAGCGGCAACTCATTCATGATGCAGCAATGATAACTTGTCCCCCGGCTGAAGCCCTGCCAACACCACTACCTGGTTGTCAGCTAGGTGTCTGCCCAGGCGTATAATGCGTTTTTGCAATTCGCCATCCTGGTATACCCAGACTATATCTAACTGCCCAACCTGTGTGACAAGATGCTTCGGAATTAATATGCCCGTCTCGTTGCCTCGAGGTATCATCAATCGAACAAACATGCCGGGTAAAAGCTTTGCATCATAATCCACCATGGATTTGACCAGAAAACTCCTGGCACCCGGGTTTGCAGCGGGTACCAGTTCCTCGATTGTGGCCGGAATAATTTTGTCTAATGCCGGAACTGCGACTTCAAGGGATTGGCCTAAAGTGAGCGAAAGAGCCAGTTGCTCACGAACCTGGGCTTCCACTCTGAGTGACAGGGGATTGTAGAGTGCCATCAATTTTTCTCCCGGAGAAGCAGTGTCACCAGGTTCTGCAAATCTGTCGACGATCCGACCGTCGATGGGTGAGACGATTTGACTAAAAGCCACTGTCGTAAGTGCTTCCTTGTAGGCTTGTTCGGCTGCAGCGAGTTTAGCATTGAGCGATTCAAATTGCGCCTTTGTCCGGTCCAGCTCTGCAACTGCGACAAGTTGGCGTTGGTACATCTCCTGAACCCTGTTGAATTGAGTTTCAGCTTCATTGCGTAGGGCCGTGACTGCCTTTATCTGCTCTTCAGCTTGCGCTGCCCGGGATTGGAGATCTGATTTCTCAAGCTCTATCAACAGATCCCCTTTTTTCACAAAGTCACCGGCGCGGACATTAACATTCACCACGCGGGCCAGAATCCTGGAGGATATGATTGTTTGCTGCTTTGCCCTGATTGTTGCCGGGATTGATTCAAATAATGGGTAAGAGACTTGTTCAACCTTATGAAAGTTGTTAGCGCTAATGTGCTCTGCGGAAGTTCTAAGCTCTGGTTCAATCTTATCTTCAAACATGTTGGCCATCCAGGCCACAATCACTAATAGAATGAATAGTGCCGCTGCCGGAATTAGAAACTTGCGCATCATGCTACCTCCTTATTCAACTGGGGCTGGTCAAAAACCAGATAATAAACAATTGGCACAACTACAAGAGTGAATAAGGTAGAGGAGATGATGCCGAAGATTATCGCCAATGCCAGCCCGCTAAATACAGGATCAAGAATGATGACCAGATTGCCCAGCAGAGTTGTGCCAGCCGTAAGCAGAACGGGACGCATTCGAATTGCTCCCGCCTGCAACAGAGCATCTTTTAAGAGCACTCCCGCCTGTCGTAGCTGGCCGATAAACTCCACCAGAATCAGCGAGTTCCTCACCACGATTCCAGCCAGGGCTATCATCCCGATCATTGCCGTGGCAGTGAACAATATCGGATCCGGAGCACCGGCAATTTCTCGTTCCCCGAATTGATTCAACAACCAGAATCCTGGCATTATGCCAATTACTGTCAGGGGAATTGATGACATAATTATCAATGATAGCGCTGTCGATGCGGTCTGGATACGTAACAGAAAAAAGATGGCAGCAAGTGCAAATGCAAACGCAAGCCCCATATCTCTGAATACACGAACGGTGATTCGCCATTCACCCTCACCGCTCCAAACGACATCTGTACCAGCGGGTATCGACCAGGTGTCACCGGCACCTGGCGTGAGGAAGTTTCGATTCTCCCATGCTATATATGGTTTCTCCTCGCCATCCATGTCTGCATGCACATCGGCAATGACCTCGGCAGGCGTGCGCCCTGAAATATCAGCAGTGACATAGACCACCGGTTTGAGATCCTTATGATGGATCCTTGTGTCTGTCAGCAATTCCTCAAATTTGCCCAGCTCACCGATGGCGACCATGGGCTGAGGCGCTATGTCCAATCCCGCATCGCTTTCTTGTCTGGTGATACCGGCTCTGCCCCTTATTTGCAGTTTTTCGATATCGCTCCTGTTAGCACGTTGAGACGCTGCTAACCGAAGCTCAATCGGGAGTGGCGTTGCTTCACGCTCCAGATTCAGATAGCCCGCTATGTAGCCAGCGTTGGCAATGGCAAGGGTTTGGCCTATATCTTCTGTAGCTATACCTGAAAGTGCGGCTTTCTGCTTGTCCGTCACAAAGCGTAGCAATGTCTGATCATGCTGTAGCGTGGAGTCAATCTCTACAACCAGTGGCTCCCTGGCAAGCCTTGCCATGACAGATCTGGCAGCTTCCTGTAGCGTGCTATACGAAGTAAGTGTGCCGCCATAAATTTCAGCCGTAATGGTGCTCATAACCGGCGGACCGGGAGGTACTTCAACCACGCGGATCAACACCTGATCGCTGTTTAAATCGGCAAGCTGTTGTCGAAGACGCAGTACTATGGCGTGTGATTGGTGTTTACGGTTCTCTCTTGGTGCGAGAATTAATCGCAGGTCAGCGAAGTGGGGAGCTTTTCGCTGATAATAACGACGCACCATACCATTAAAATCGATAGGGGAAGGAATACCTACAAATGTGCCAAGAGCTTTTATTTCGGGGAATTGTTTGATCCGGGTCGCTATTTTGTTTGCCATGGCTGCCGTATCTTCGAGACTGCTGCCTTCGGCCATATCAATCAGGACCTGAATTTCGTTCTTATTGTCAAACGGAAGAAGCTTGAGAGGCACCATACGGAACAGAGGTAAACTCGCCGTAGCAATAAACAACACCAGTACCAATACCAGGATCGCCTTGGCCCGATTGCGATCGGATAACAGCGGAGACAATACTTTGTAATAACCACTGCGTGGTGGCGCGCCATTGGGATCCACGGCATTAGTGGCTGGTCTTAATAATTTGTTGGCTAACCAGGGTGTGACAAAAAAGGCCACGATGGTACTCATAATAACGCTAATTGGCACGTTAAACGCCATTGGAGCCATATAGGGTCCCATCATCCCGGTAATAAAAGCCAGCGGGATGAATGCCAGTATAATCGTTAATGTAGACATCAGGAGGGGGATGCGAATCTCTGTCATGGCGGCAATGATGCGCTGTTTTTTATGGCTGCTATCAGATCTCAGGAAGCGTTCAATATTATCTAAACCCGTGATTGGATCATCCACCAGTAGCCCAAGCGACAGTATCAAGGCGAACAGAGTCACCCGGTTAATAGTGTATCCGGCTGCAAGATCGAGAGTGAGAGTGGCTCCGTAACAAATAGGTATAGCCAGTCCAACGATAATGGCTGATCGCCACCCCAGAAATATACCAACAAAGACAACGACTGTCAGAACGGCAAAGGCGAGACTTGCAATGAGGTTGTTAACCTTATCGTTAGCAGTTTCGCCATAGTCTCTCAGGACTTCGATATGAATTTCCCGAGGCAGTAATTCTTCTTTTAACTGAATCAGGCGATCCTTAACGTCCTGAGAAACCCATACGGCGTTGGTGCCTTTCTGCTTGGCAACACTCAGAACCACCATCGGTCTATGCGGCGGTCCTCTTTCAAAATTGGCATGTCCCTGGAAAAAATCGATCCATGTATAGTGTTCGGGTGGAGTCGGTCCATCGACTATTTGCACGACATCCGTCAGGTAGATCGGTATATTGTCAACGACGTTGATTACCAGATCAGCTAATTCCTCAACGGTTCGCAACGAGTCTCCCGCTTCCAGCAGGATTGTCTTGTTGTTGAAAGTCAGACTACCGGCAGCTGTTAACTTGTTGGAGAGTTTTAATGCATTGACGATATCCAGAGGCGTAGTCTGCCGGGCTGCAAGACTTTCCGGATCCAACAATAGTTGTATATGTCGACGCCTTCCACCGACGATATTGACTTCACTTGTTTGGGGTATTGCCTGCAGATGAGTTGATAGCTCTTCAGCCATCCGCCTGAGTTCATAGTCGCTATAGCGGTCAGGGTTTTCACTCCAGAGAGCCAGCAGTAGTATGGGTATATCATCTACCTCTACCGGTCTGACCAGCCAATCCGTTACCACTTCCGGAACCTTGTCCTGATTCGAGTAGAGTTTATTATAGGTATTGAGTAAAGAATCCTCTCGATCTTCACCCACATAGAATCGCAGCGTTACCGTACCAGTGCCACTCTGTGAGGTGGAATAGATGTGTTCAATGCCGGGTATCTGGGCAAGTAATTTCTCGACGGGGGTGATCACTAATCGTTCCACCTGCCTGGCACTCAGCCCCGGTGCACGAATCAGAACATCAACCATTGGCACCACGATTTGTGGCTCCTCCTCTCTGGGGGTAAATTGCAATGCGATAACACCAGCGAGGATAGATGTGAACAAAATCATAGCAGGCAGCGGACCCTCGATGCTGCGGTCAAGAATTTTGCTGAATAGGGTTTGTGCCGTGTCGTTCATTTTGATGTATTGGGGAGCGAGCCCAGATTCTGCAACAATTTTCCCAGCAACCGGTCACACACTATTTCACACAACTGCATGATGGTGGGATCCTGAATGCTGTAGAAAGCATGGTTTCCTTCCGATCGTCGCTGCACAATGCCTTCGGTTCGGAGCACGCGCAGATGTCTTGATATATTGGGTTGCCTCAGGCCAGTACTCTCCACCAGTTGCTGAACCGAGTGATCCCGCTGCATCAGATGGTTCAGGATGCGCAATCTGTTCGGATCGCCCAACACGTGAAAACGTGATGCGAGCATCTCCAGTGCTTCATCGGTCAGAACCGAGTGTGTGTGTTTTTGAATATGCATAATAAATACGTGTATAGTAATGTAACTATATTACTATGTAATAAGATACTGTAAGTTTTAATAGTGCAATCAGTAATTCCTGGATAAGTTGGTTTAACATCACTGTTGTTCCACAAAATTGTGGAGCGAGC
>JASJXV010000165.1 GCA_030123805.1 Gammaproteobacteria bacterium | reverse complement strand
AGTAATATCCGGCTCCCTCCTTTTTCGCCGATTTTTACCCTGGTCTGACGAAAAATCCAGCACAGCGCAAACACCTCAATTACTTATCGTGTGGTGCTGGCGGGTATACTATGAAAAAATATGCGATTGACAAATACAGCAGAATATCCGGGTTAATAATAACAGGAGTCAAGATTCATGGGTAAGGTCCAGAAGCATGAAAGCGAGTGGAAAGCACAACTGACCGAGCTTCAGTATAAAGTGACAAGAAAGAAAGGCACCGAAAAAGCGTTTACAGGTGATTCGTGGGATAGTAACAAAGAAGGTATCTATACCTGTGTGTGCTGCGGAAATAGTCTATTTGACTCATCCACCAAATATGACTCAGGCACAGGCTGGCCAAGCTTTTTTGACAAAATCAGTGACGAGAGCGTGCAAACTCGCGATGACAGATCCCTCTTTAGCAAGCGAACCGAAGTAATTTGTGCTGATTGTGATGCTCATCTTGGGCATGTATTTCCTGATGGTCCTGCGCCAACGGGTCTTAGATATTGCATGAATTCCGCCGCCCTGCTGCTGGTTCCCAGGGGCGATACGGGGGAGGAAGACCCTGAGTAATGTCGATGCATCTGCCAGACCCGGTCTACTTAACCCGGAAGAAACTGCTCCTTCACGA
The DNA here is from genome assembly GCA_030123805.1 of Gammaproteobacteria bacterium. GTDB lineage: Bacteria > Pseudomonadota > Gammaproteobacteria > Pseudomonadales > Azotimanducaceae > JASJXV01. The sequence continues at coordinate 5,952 of JASJXV010000165.1, read as the reverse complement.
TACGTTTTTGCTATCAATTATGGCCATATTGGCTGCCTGTGGTCTGATCTACGAGTATCTTTTATCGCACTATGCGGGTCGCATTCTGGGGGCTGTTGAAACAGCAATCTACACCATGATCGGCTTGATGATTGTATCCATGGGACTGGGTTCCTTTGCTGCTCGAGTGGTTCGTGATGTATTCACCGCGTTTGCCTGGCTCGAAGGAATCATTGCGACCATAGGGATCACTTGTATTCTTATGATCGGGGGACTGGTTGCGCTAACCACTTTGCTGCCACAGATCATCGCGGATACGTTCCTGTTACCTCCCGATCTTCTTCCTGCCGGGGGAATTCTACTCGATCTCAGGCGACTGGCTCTGGTTAGCCCGTATCTGTTTGGTTTTGTGCTGGGATTTCTAATCGGTATGGAAATTCCGTTGATAGCCAGAATTCGAGAATCGTTGCACGGTGAGCATCTTGTGCACAATACCGGCACAATCTATGGCATAGACTATATTGGCGCGGGGGTTGGGGCAGTGATTTGGGTCTCGGTTATGCTGTCAATGGACATCACCCGTGCTGCTGTGTGGACAGCGTTAGCCAATCTGTTTGCCGGTCTGATTTTCCTTTGGCGTTATTGGCAGCGCATAAAATTTCCTGTGGGATTGCTGATGCTTCACGCTTTGCTGTTGTTGCTTGCTATTGCCATTGAAAAAAAGGGTGAAGCATGGTCGGCGAGCATGACCAACATGTTATACAGAGATGAAGTAGTCTTCGATCGCAATACCAACTACCAACACTTGACCGTGACCCGTAGATTGGTCGCTAACAGGCAGCAGTCTATCCTCGGTTTCTACATTAATGGCCGACTGCAGTTCTCAAGTAACGATGAACATATCTATCATTCCATGCTGGTATATCCGGCAATGGCAGTCGCTGAGTACAAAAAGAAAATATTGATTGTCGGTGGTGGTGACGGCCTGGCGTTGCGAGATGTGTTGCGCTGGAATCCACAAGAAGTTCGTCTAATAGATCTGGATAAAGCTGTCATAGACTTTTTTTCCGGTCGCCAGGCTGCATCAACTGATAACCGGATAAGCGAGATTGAGGGCGATCGGGCATCTCTACCCGCATTCCAGCAGGCTTTGTTAGCCCTTAATGGTCATGCATTTGCAGACCCACGGGTAACGGTCCAGTATGGCGATGCTTTTATAGAGATTGATACATTACTGGGCAATGGGGAAATCTATGATGTCATTATTGTCGATTTACCAGATCCCAGTCATCCGGATCTTAATAGACTGTACACTGTTAACTTCTATGCGCGTCTTAACCAGTTACTTGCTGGAGGCGGTGCGATGTCGGTGCAGTCCACCTCACCGTATCATGCACGCAAAGCTTTTCTGAGCATTGGGTCCACCATCAAGGCGGCTGGTTTTAATCACGTGGAACAGTATCGAGAGAATATACCCAGTTTCGGTGAATGGGGTTGGACAATTGCTACAAAGCAGGGAAAATCGGCACGGCAAAGAATTGCGGAGCTGCCGGAACTACCTGTGGATGATGGTTGGACCTCGCTTGGTCTGTTAAGGGCAGCTTTTGAATTTCCGGCCGGGTTCCATGACGGGATTAGTGGCGTTAAGATCAATACCTTGGGCAGCCAACGAATCTATCAATATCATCATCAGGCCTGGCAGCAGCAGCAAGGCGTCTATCTGCGGCCTCTGCCAGCCGGGGAAACAGACTAAAAGAATCGCTTGACATATTATGTCAGGATACTAAACTGAACCAATGACATAATATGTCATACTGAAAGCTGAGGAGCAAATCCTATGGATACAAAAGATCTGGCACTGAAATTTTCTGAAATGGGCGAATTTAAAGGTTATGACTTTGAATGCCAACCTATTCCGGGTGATGTAGACGTCCTGCAGATTACCGTAGAAGATTTCGAGGAGATACCCTGCTATGTCTCGGTGACTGATACTCAAATACTCTGTATTACCTATTTAATGGGTGAAGATGAGGTCAATCCCGAGACACGTGCAGAGATGATGGAGGAGATGCTTGAGTTGAATATACCCATGCCTCTGTCTTCATTTTCAAAGATTGGTGAACGATACGTCTTATTTGGTGCGCTTTCGATCAACTCATCATTCGATGACATGTGCCAGGAAATAATTACGCTCTGTGAGAATTCGGTGGAAGCAATAACAGCACTGGAAGAATTTCTACTATAGGAATTCGTAAGGAGAATAAAATGAGTATATTAAAGAAGATCATGACCGCAGTACGAGGCGGTGCGCGTGAGATTGGCGAACTGGTTGTAGACGCCAATGGTACCCGGATATTTGAACAGGAAATCAAAGATGCCCAAACCCACCTTGATCGGGCAAAAAGAGATTTAACTGAAGTGATAGCCAAGCAGATGCAAGCGGGACGTCAACTTGAGACACTAAAAAAGGATATTGCAGAGCACGAAGGTTTTGCCGGACAAGCTCTGGAAAAGGGTAATGAAGCACTGGCTCTGGAAATCGCTGAGAAAATTGCGACTATGGAGCAGGAACAGGCAGATCAGCAGGAGGTGCATAACTCTTTTTCTCAACATGCAACTCGCCTGAAGGAACTGGTAAAGAAAACCGAACGTCAGCTCAAGGAATATGAACGCCAACTGACGATGGTGAAGACCACTGAAAGTGTGCAGAAGGCCAGCGCTGCCATTACCAATAATTTCGCGTCAAGCAAGTCCAAAATTCTGAGCGCCAAGGATTCGCTGGAGAGAATCAAGCAGCGTCAACAGGACACGTTTGACCGACTGGCAGCAGCAGAAACTCTGGAGGAAGAGAGTTCGGACAAGGGTCTTCAGGATAAGATGCGAGAGGCTGGTATCGGTGAACAAGCCAATTCTGCCAATTCAGTATTAGAACGCATCAAGGCTGCCAAGAAGTGAAATCCTTCCTCAAGGGAGTGTGGAGTAGAACCAGGAAAGAACCTGGTCCAAGGCGGTTAGAGCAGCCCAGAGATCTGCTGGTCGGAGATATCATTCAGATAACTGACAGTTATGCTCTGCCGCCAATGTTACGCAACCAGTCCCTGCGGGTAGTTGCAGTATCAACTTACCAGTTCGAGTATGAATTTAGCACTTCCTTCAGCCTGGAGGGGCAGGGGCACGAACAGGTGGACCTGATTGTTGAAGAGGAAGATGGACGCGAGACCCTGGCTTTCACGCTAAAAGTCAGTCGAGATGCTGTGGAGGAGCTATTCAACACGGATCAGTTCGCAGAACTTTTCGAAGGTGAGGCACCAGCGGTTCTTGACAGGCAATCCGAGCCGGAAGATCTGGACGGTTGGACAGCGCCGTTATATCGTCAGGGATCCCAGGCAGAGAGGGGTTTTTACTATTCAAAGGACTATAGGGGCATCAAGCCGCCAGAGGAAGAGGGTGAGGGAGAACCATTCGATTATTATGCTGCCACCAGTGACGATGGTGGTCACGCAATTGAAATCGAAGTGTGGACGGGTGGTGAGACGGATGTGTTTCTGACGATTTACCGCCCGATCTCCGACATCAAAGAACTTTGGCCTGGCAGTACGGGTGCGGAGGGTAATGATAGTTGAGTGAAAAATCGAAATTACCTCGCCGCTGGCAGAAAGAACATAAAGTAGTTAAAGCCGTGCAAATGGCTTTCGATGTGGGTGAAGAAGTGCAATATCTGATACGTCGGGAAGCACTGGATTTATCGATCAATCCCCCTGATCGCATTCGTCAGATTCTGGGTTTGCCGGTTAATAGCAAACCTGTCAGACCGAGATTGTCTATATCATTGTCGCCGCAGGACTTTACCTTGCTGGCAGAACAGTTCGGAGTTGATCCGGAAGACCGAATCGCAATTCGTCATATAGCTGCTGAAAAGCTGATCCGGCATTTGAACCTGAAACCTGGGCATGCGGCGGAATAATTGTTACTGCTGGAGCTACTCTAATCTTTATGCTGAGACAGTTTAAATATGTTTAAATTTTATCCACTTAAATGGCGCTTGAAGCGTTATGAGTGGTTTAGCCTGCAAACAGCGGGTGATAGAAAGAAGAGTATGTTGCGGTTATTTATATTGCTGATACTCCTGATGATTGCGCATGTAACTGCTATGCTGCTGTTTGAGGATTTTACCCTTGGCCAGGCCATTTGGTTAACGCTCACTACGATTACCACAGTCGGTTACGGTGATATCTCTGCCCAGAACCCATGGGGGCAGGCAGCTACCGTCGTATTTCTTTATCTGGTGGGCATATTTCTTTTGGCCCAGATTGCCGGTGAGTACATTGATTATCGCATCGATCGCAAGGATCGAATGCAGAAAGGCATGTGGAGATGGGAAATGAAAGATCATATTGTCATTATAAATACACCGGATACGGATGGAGAAAGATATCTTCATATTCTGGTAGAGCAGATCCGGAACACACCCTCACTTACTGATTGCCCCGTGCAGATTTTTTCGCCTGATTTTCCTGACGGACTCCCTGCCGAATTAAGGGAAATGGGTGTTGTACACCACCAGGGTGCCCCGGAAGGTGGCACAGATCTTTCAGTCGTTGATATAGCGGATGCACGCTTTATTCTGGTGCTTGCAGTGAGCACCAGTAACTTTCGCGCTGACAGCCTGACAATGGATATTTTAAGTCAACTCAAAGAGCATAAAATAAAAGGCCACATCATTGCAGAGTGCCTGCAAGAAGAGAATAGAGCACGATTTCGTGGCCTGGGGGCCAATGCCGTGTTAAGACCGGTGAGAGCCTATCCTGAATTTGTCGTACGCGCTATGGCAGCGCCGGGGACAGAAGAGATTATTGAAAACCTGTTCACGCACCAGGGTGCGCATCCAAGGCGCTACGATGTATCCGTTCACAGTCAAAATTGGGGTGAGCTGGCAGCCAGAATATTGCTAGCCGGGTTAGGTACACCCATGGGCTATCTGGATAATGAAAATAATGTCGTGACCAATCCGAATGCCAACATGGAAGTTGAGGGTCAAGCTATATTTCTGATGGTAGATTATAAATCTATTCCTGCGCCTCAAGAAGTCGAAACTTGTGTAAATGCTTGAGCGGATTGTCGGAAATGGCGCCGAATAGAAATCTGATTTCAGAACCTGGACTGCAAATTGCCGGTTAATTGGAAGAGTAGCTCTGTTTATATGCTATGCCTGACGGGCATGCTCTGGGCAACAGAGGTAATAAACTCAAGTCTTGATCACCGCTTGAATATATTTGGTATCTATCCACGAACCCTGGATGGCTTACCGGGTGTGTTTTTTTGGCCTTTTCTGCACGGCAATATCCAGCATCTTATGGTGAATACGACGCCTTTTTTGGTATTGGGTTGGTTTGTTGCGCTCCGGGGAGCAAAAACATTTATGCAGACCAGCCTTCTGATATTGTTAATTGCCGGTCTGGGTGTCTGGTTGTTCGGCAGATCCTCATATCACCTTGGCGCCAGTGGCATGGTATTTGGCTACTTTGGATTTCTGGTCGCCCGGGGTATCTATGAACGAAGTATGGGGGCGTTATTTATCGCGAGTTTGACGCTATTTTACTATGGTGGATTTATCGTGGGCATCCTCCCCGCTGGCGGGAGAATATCCTGGGAAACGCATTTATTCGGGCTGATAGCTGGTATCATTGCGGCACGGCTAATCCCTCTTCCGAACCAGGAGCCGCCACAAATTTGAAAATCTTCCCTATGATTTCAAAGCGACAGCTCTTGTTATCTACTCAGTTGGAGCTGGCTGCCGTCAATCCTGCATTCCCGCATTTGCGTTTTCGTTCGTCCGGAGTCGCCTGCTTGATGCAGTAATCCAAGAGGATACGGTATTTGGCATCAGCTTTTATTTTTCGCGATAGTTCTTCTCTTGTGCGTGCTGCAAATTCCTGGTTACCGCAATATTGTTTTCTTTGAGCAGCAGTTGCC
>JASJXV010000164.1 GCA_030123805.1 Gammaproteobacteria bacterium | reverse complement strand
TAATTGGCGAGAGCAAAGTTTGGGCTTGTCGAAGACAAACCAAACATGCGGCAGCTCATTACGAAGTAATTGGCGAGAGCAAAGTTTGGGCTTGTCGAAGACAAACCAAACATGCGGCAGCCCATTACGAAGTAATTGGCGAGAGCAAAGTTTGGGATTAGCGAAGCTAAACCAAACATGCGGCAGCATTTTGCGCCAGCAAACTGTGAGAGCAAGGTTCCGGCTTGTCGACGGTCCGCCGTCGCGGGCAAACTGCGAGAGCCAGGTTCTTGCCCTGATGCGGCCCACCGGAATGTCCTGCCATGAAGAAAGATCGGACCACCGCATCGCGACTTACTGAGCCTCAGGCAACAAACGGCGCTATGTCACCCAACCCTTCCCTGATCACCTGCGGGGAGTCAGTCTCAAGGCTGATCATGGTCGTAATCTCCAGGCCGCCGTAACCGCCATCAACGATTAAATCAACTTGATGTTGCAGCATTTCACGAATCTCGTCGGGATCAGACAGTGGATATTTGTCCCCCGGTAGCATCAAGGTCGAGCTCATGATCGGCTCGGCCAGTTCTTCCAGGAGTGCCTGGCAGATAAGATTGTCTGGCACTCTTATACCAATCGTCTTTTTGCGTGGATGTACCAGGCGTCGGGGTACCTCTCTGGTAGCAGGCAATAGGAAGGTATAGGCGCCGGGCGTGTTGGATCTAAGCAATCGATACGCGCTGTTATCTACCTTTGCATAAGTAGCAAGTTCGGACAGATCTCTGCACACCAGGGTAAAATTGTGGTTTTGTGGCAGGCGGCGAATCTGGCGAATTTTTGTCAGCGCATTCTTGTCCCCAATTTGACATCCCAGCGCGTAGGACGAATCTGTTGGATAGACGATCACCCCCCCCGAGCGAATAATATCTGCGGTTTGACGAATCAACCGTAGCTGGGGATTTTTTGGATGGATTCTAAAGTACTGGCTCATGGCTATACTTCTGGCTCATGACTGTCGTTCTGGCTCATGACTGTCGTTCTGGTTCATGAGTGCCGATTTGCAAAAGCATGCACGTTACCCCTTTTACGTGTGCGTATCCAGATAACGGAGGCGTTTTATTTGCAAATGCTTTACTATCACTGCTGTTTTAAAGTAAAAACCAGACTGCAAATGAAACAATTTATCGACTTTATCCCAATCGCCGCTTTTGTGGCGGTGTATTTCATTACCCGAGATATATTCATCAGCACCGGCGTGTTAATGGCCGGTTTAGCACTCCAGATTGTTTACGAATACCTGGTGCATAAAAAGGTGGAGAAGAAAACCTGGATCGTGTTCTGGATTGTCATGCTTTTTGGCGGTGCAACGCTACTGTTTAGAAATGAACTATTTATTCAGTGGAAACCAACGGTGGTCAACTGGTTCTTCGCCAGTGCATTGATAACCAGCCATTTTATCGGCACACAAAATCTGCTTGAGAAGTTTCTCGGCAGCCAACTGGATCTGCCCGCACATGTATGGAGAAATCTGAATCTGGGGTGGGCGCTGGGCTTTTTTATCGCGGGCCTGTTGAACCTCTTCGTCGCTTTCTCCTTCAGCCTCGATATCTGGGTAACTTACAAATTGGTAGGCGGATTCATCATTACAATCGTCTATATCCTTGCGACCATCGTTTATCTGCTTAAAGGGGGCTACTTGAAGGAGGCAACCAAAGAAACCGGGAAAGTCAGCTCCCGCTCTGATTCAGTGTAACGCCCTGGTTCTTGTTCGGACACGAAATGCTATATGCAATCATCAGTGAGGACGTGCAGAACAGTCTGCCGAAAAGACAGACTGCCAGGCCTGCACATTTAACTCGGCTGGAGCAACTCATGACGCAAGGCAGGCTCATCGTTGCGGGTCCACATCCTGCCCTGGATACAGAAGATCCAGGGGAAGCAGGATTTTCCGGAAGTCTGATCATCGCGGAATTTGCATCATTAGAAGCAGCCCAAGAGTGGGCCAACGCCGATCCTTATGTGCAAGCAGGTGTTTATCGCAAAGTGACGGTAAAACCATTCAAAAAAGTATACCCTTGAGGTTGCGTTTGCGCTATGGCGGTAAAGACGCACAGCACAAATGCTTCTTGCTCGAACAGGTTATGAGGAAAATGTATGCGCTCCTATTTGTTTCTTCTGCTTTTAGTCTGCAGCATGCAACAATCGCAGGCGGAAACCGTCTACATTCAGGATCTGATATTTGTCCCATTGCGGGGTGGCGCTTCGGATCAGCACAGAATAATCCATCGGGGTATACGTAGCGGTACTGCTCTTGAGCGGATCTCTGAGGATGCTGAGACGGGGTTTAGTTTTGTGCGCCTGGCTAACGGCACGGTGGGGTGGATTCGAACCCAGTACATATCACCCAAACGCATCGCCCGGGATCAACTGAATGCCGCCAATAAACAGCTGGCAGCGCTGGAGACGGAAAATACTGCGCTCAGGCAATCCATAGCTACTCTGGAATCAACCTCAGCCAGGCTGACAGCCGGAAACAACGCCCTGTCTAACCAATCACAGCGTATCCAGGCGGAACTGGATGAAATCACAACATTGGCGGCAAATGCGATTCGTATCGATGCCGATAACAAGCATCTTAAAGAGCGCAACAATTTGCTGCTGGACGAGCTGGACATCTTGTCACAAGCCAATACTCAACTCATGCGTCTAAGAGACCGGGAGTGGTTTGTGGCGGGTGCTTTGACTTTGCTTGTTGGTATGTTGCCGGGATTCTGGTTGGCTCGCAAAATCTACCATCGACGCACCAGTGGTTGGGCGTAGGAGAGGCGTTTATGCGGTGCGTGCAGGAGACCAGGAGTATATAGAGTGACCCTCTTGAGTGTTAATCTGAATAAAGTGGCATTGATCAGAAATTCCCGCGATACCACCATTCCCGATGTGACCGCTGCTGCAAGGACCTGCATTCTTGCCGGAGCTTCAGGCATCACCGTGCATCCGCGACCCGACATGCGACATGTTCGACCCGCGGATGTATATGACCTGGCGTCACTACTGGGAAATGAGTTCCCCCGGATCGAATTCAATATTGAGGGCAATCCTTATGCCGGAGCAGAGACGCACTCGAATGGCGATCCATATCCGGGCTTCATGGAGCTGGTCCGGCAGACCAGGCCAGCCCAGTGCACTCTGGTACCCGATGACCCGCAACAACTCACTTCTGACCATGGCTGGAATCTGACCGGGGAAGCCAACAGACTGGGACCTATTGTCCAGGAACTTCAAGCCATGGGTACCCGTGTCAGTTTGTTCATGGACCCGGACCCGCATCAGATTGAATTAGCGAAACACCTGGGGGTGGATCGTATCGAACTATATACTGGCCCTTACGCCGATGCCTGGGGCACACCGCAACTGGACAAGATATTTGCAACCTTTTATCACGCAGCGCAGGAAGCCCAACGGCTTGGTCTGGGTCTTAATGCAGGCCATGATCTGAATCTGGATAATCTTGGCCGTTTTTGTGAGGTGCCGGATCTGGCTGAAGTATCCATCGGACACGCTATCATTACGGACGCGCTGTGGATGGGACTGGAGAAGACCGTCAAGGCGTACCTGAAGATTTTGTCCAGGATGGGTTCAAAAAAGTAAGCCATCACGATGATGATCATATCTATACCAACGAAACCCTGAATCTGCCAGCGCAGATCCTTCACCATACCAGGAGATTTTTATGCAGCCACGTTTTATGACTCTGTTCAGCATTGTTCTTTTCATCACCGGGCAAGCCATTGCAGAAGGTCAACAAGGTTCAGTCAGGCAAGATGTGATGGTGGAAATGAAGACCAGCCTGGGTGATGTCACGTTACTACTCGATAGCCGAAATGCGCCGATCAGCGTTGACAATTTCCTCAGATATGTAGACGAAGGCTTCTACGCGGGAACAATATTCCACCGGGTTATTCCGGGATTTATGGTCCAGGGTGGCGGATTCGATGAAAAAATGCAGAAGCTGGAAAATCATGCGCCGATTAAGAATGAAGCGGCAAATGGATTGCAGAATCTTCGCGGCACAATCGCAATGGCCAGGACGAATGTTATTGACAGTGCGACCTCTCAATTTTTCATCAACACTGTCGATAATGCATTTCTGGATCACACTGCGTCCAATTTCGGGTATGCGGTGTTTGGCAAGGTGATACAAGGGATAGCAGTAATACAAGAAATAGAGGCCCAACCTACCTCCACACGTGGACCCGCTGCTAACGTCCCGAACCAGGACATTACTATTATTTCAATGCAGCGATTGAATTAACGGCCTGTCAAACTCAGGCGCCCGTAACGAGGACGGCGGAAGCGGCTGGCCGATCATGCAGATTTCCGACCCTTATGGACAGCCTTCGTGAAATATGGGGGTGAGTTAGGTATCATAGCAGCGGATCAATCATCCCGGTGGTCCACGCACATAGAGATTGCCCAGATTCCAATCGGCTCCCTCTATAAACCTGTATCACAACGGAAAAAAAGATGGATAGTGTCACTCTTATTCGTAGCTTTATAATCAGTATTGTCGTAGCAGTGCCAGCTGTCATGATTCATTCCGAGAGCCTCAGTGCACCATTTGAATTCTCGGAACTACCGCTGTTACTGAATTTCACCCTTGCCATATTCACTGGAATTTTACTTACATTCCTTACCGGCAAAGTCAAATTGTCATCCGCGAGCGAACCATTCGAACTGGGTACCGTGAAGTGGTTCAACGTTAAAAAAGGTTATGGTTTCATCACCCGTGATCAGGGTGATGATGTATTTGTACATTTTCGCAATATCAAGGGAAGCGGCAGACGCTCCATATCTGAAGGGCAGCGGGTTGAGTTCAAGGTCACTACAGGTGATAAAGGACTGCAAGCAGATGAAGTCAGCCCGGTTGATTGATGGCTCACTTAGTGTTTTTTGCAGATCCCCGTGACCTGATTGAATTGGAACCCGGTGAAAGTCCACGGGGTGCGTTTGCCTGCATGCTTGGTCAGGAGATTCATATCGATGCCAGAGCACAACTTTACTCGATCATCACGGGCAAATTTCTGCAGGATGCGCTGGAGATGGAAGAGCCTGTTGATGACCAGGCTACCGAAGCCACATGGATAGGCCGTTTACACAGTGAGTTAGTGGCGTGTATAGGCAAACTGGACGAGCAGGCGATAATCGAAACTGTGGGGCACTGGATGTCGTGCGAAGAAATTGAGTCCCTCGATGTCGGCCAGGATGATCTGCTTGACTACCTCTTCGCGCTGGTAAATTTGTGTCAAAACTGCCTCCAGGAAGATGCCTGTGTGTATACATTCACTTCGGTTTAAAAAAAGGGGACGGAGGCATTAAATTCCCAGGCGACCCCGTCTGTTCACGGACAAGCTCCTATGCCTCACCCTTTTCAGCAAATACATGCACATTAATAACATCTTCAATCGCAAGTATTTCTTCCAGAAGAGACGCATCGGGTGTGCACTCTATATCTATCAGGTTATACGCCACCTGGCCGCGACTCTTGTTCAACATGTCTATCACGTTGATATTTCGATCAGCAAAAATCGATAATACCTGGCCCAGGATACGCGGCACGTTCTTGTTGGCCAGGGCTAATCGACAACCCTGGGTTCTTTCAAGCGTTACTTCAGGGAAATTGACCGAGTTTTTTATATTGCCATTCTCCAGGAAGTCTTTGACCTGATCGGCTACCATCACTGCGCAGTTTTCTTCCGCTTCATCCGTACTCGCACCCAGATGCGGTGTAGCCACAACATTATCGAAATGCAGCAACTCCGGTGTCGGAAAATCACAGAAATATCGGGAAAGTTTTCCGGTATCCAGTGCGCCAGCGATCGCATTTGGATCGACAATTTGTTCCCGCGCAAAATTCAAAAGCACGCTGCCATCTTTAAAATAGCTTAGTGCCTCTTCGTTGATCAAATGCCTGGTCGTATCGAGAGCGGGCACATGCAGAGATACAACATCAGCTGTGGAAAAGAGTGACTGCATATTAGTCATTTTCTGCACCTGACTTGACAGTCGCCAGGCAGCCTCAACAGACAGGGCGGGATCGAATCCAACCACGTCCATGCCCAGTTGCAATCCCATTTCCGCGACCATTGAACCGATGGCACCCAGACCCAATACACCCAGGGTTTTACCGCTAACCTCATTACCCTTGAAACTTTTCTTCTCACTCTCCACCAATTTATTCAAAACGGCGGGATCGGTTTCAGCCTTGAGATTTTTCACAAAGGCGATGCCATCGATGATGCCTCGAGATGACAGCAACAGTGCTGCCATAACAAGTTCTTTCACAGCATTCGCATTCGCACCCGGCGTATTAAATACTACAATGCCTCGTTCAGTATATTCTGGCACAGGGATATTATTGACACCCGCCCCGGCTCGTCCTACAGCTCTAAGGGAAGGTGATATGTCGTCGACAGATAGCTGGTGGCTCCGAACCAGAATGGCGTCTGGATCACTAATCTCTGTGCCTATTTCGTAATCTTCCCGGGGAAACCTGTTCAATCCTTTGGAGGAAATCTGGTTGAGCGTTTTTACCTTGTACATGCGCTTTTGCGTCCTTACAGTGAACCATGAAAAAGGCGATATTTTACATGATCACGGGAGCCATTTAAAAAGTTAATTGGAGTATCAGAATTAAAGGGGAC
>JASJXV010000007.1 GCA_030123805.1 Gammaproteobacteria bacterium | reverse complement strand
CCAGCCGCTAAGAAGAAGGCTGCCAAGAAAAAACCAGCCGCCAAAAAGAAAGCTGTAAAAAGAAAGTAGCAGCAAATAAGACGCTCGCCAGGAAAAAGGTGGAGAACTAGTCACTGGGGAACCTCTGATTAATTCAGAGGTTTCAATGATAGCGTCGCAAAAAGTTCGATGTTCGCAATCCCCGTGTACTATTGACCCGTCAATTCATTCAGATTCAGAAAGCCATCGGTAAATTGTGCGGTGGTATAGCTTCTGGTTTCCAGCCAACCTTTAACAGATCGATTGCCCTCTGCCAGGTAGTTTTCGATTGATGCGATTACGCTTTTTTGCACGAGCAAGAACATGGGTTGTAAATCTGTACCGTCATGAGCAACCGCTATGTCAGCAGATTGAAGACTTTTATAGAGGTTCTGTGCCAGGTTTGAAGGCAGCAGGGGACAATCACAGGGCACAGTTAAAACCAGATCGAAGTGACAGAATTTATTGGCGCTTGCTAATCCGGACAAGGGTCCCAGAAACCCCTCAATTTCATCAGCAACAAGCGGCAAATCGAAATTCCTGTAGGTGTCCATATTTCTGTTGCAGCTAATCAGTATTTCATCGACCTGGGGAGCCAGTGCTTCAATTATATGCTGAACCATGGGCCTACCGCGCCACTTCAGCAGGCCTTTATCCTGACTTCCCACACGTTTGCCTTCTCCTCCAGCAAGTATGACGGCTGAAATTCTGCTCACTTATTTTACCTAACCCGTTACAATGAAACATGACAAGTTTACATTAAAGTTCACGAGAAAGGATAATGCTTAGCGGAGGATCGCACTTTATGAAGTGCGCCACAATTCTGGGGGAAAGCGGCCCCTTTGTAGACACGTTTCCTGACTTTACGGTCAGGGCTGAACAGTTGGAAATGGCAAACGCCGTAGAAAGCGCATTGAAAGATGATAGACATTTAGTAGTTGAAGCGGGTACGGGTACAGGAAAGACTTTAGCCTACCTTGTCCCGGCTGTGTGCTCCGGGTTGAAGGTTGTCATTTCTACCGGAACCCGAAACTTACAAGATCAACTATTTTACAAAGATCTCCCGCAGATAAAGGCAACACTCGATATAAATTTCAAATCTGCACTGCTAAAAGGTCGCGCAAATTATCTGTGTCCTGAAAGGATGCAATCATCTATTGATAGCGGCTTGGAGACCTCGAGAAAAATTCTGAATGAATTGCAGATAATAAGAACCTGGTGGTCAAGCACAACTACAGGTGACATATCTGAGGTAACAGACGTGCACGAAAACTCATCTGTATGGCCAAAGGTAACCAGCACGGTGGATAATTGTTTGGGCCAGAATTGTGCCAGATTTAATGAGTGCCCTGTCTATCATGCGAGATCTACAGCCAGTCAGGCAGATATTATAGTAGTGAACCATCATCTAATGTTCGCAGATCTGGTACTAAAGGAAGAGGGAATTGGCCAGGTGCTGCCGGTTGTGGATGCGTTCGTGGTTGATGAGGCGCATCAGGTTGCGGATATTGCCAGTACATTTTTTGGTATGTCGCTCAGTAGCAGGCAATTAACGGATCTTAGCAGGGATGTTCAGACAGAATTGTTCCTTCTCGGTGATGATGATTTTCGCTTGTCGGGTTCTCTGCAGGAATTACAACACAGCGTACAGGCTCTGGCGATTTCTATGGATATTGGAAATAGCCCTGCATCCTGGTCAGATGTAAAAGAGATAACAGATGTCGTTGATGCTATATCAAATCTTGACGTTAGTTTGATCGAATTATCGAACCTGCTCGCCACCGTTTGTGAGAGAAGCCAGGGTTTGGAAAATTGTAACCGCAGACTGGTAAAGCTTGCTGACATGTTTGCCCATTTGACAGAGCGTATAGAGTCAGATGATGAGTATGTGCATTGGGTTGAATCCAGTAAATATGGATTTGTATTACACCTGTCGCCCTTGGATGTATCCAGACAATTTGGGGAATTGGTACAGGAAGTTGGCGCCACCTGGGTATTTACCTCTGCTACGCTGTCTGTTGCGGAATCGTTTGGATATTTCATGAACACACTGGGTGTAACAGAAAATACCAGCACGATAAGATTGGAGAGCCCCTACAGATTTGACGAACAAGTGTTATTCTATGTACCTGAAGATTTACCCTTACCTTCAGATATTTCATATACGTCCAGGCTGGTAGATCAGATGAAACCACTGATTGAAGCGAATCAGGGCGGCACCTTCTTTCTGTTTACCAGTCATCGCGCCTTAGAAGAAACCGCAGAAAAGTTAAGCAGGGAGACCAATCTGAAATGCCTGGTGCAGGGGAGCATGCCTCGCTCAGAATTAATTCGCAAATTCAAAAAACAAGAACATGATGTATTATTGGGAACAAACAGTTTTTGGGAAGGCGTGGACGTTAAGGGTGATGCGTTGACATGCGTCATCATCGACAAACTGCCATTCCTCAGCCCGGCAGATCCTGTGGTAAAGGCACGGTTGGATTCAATGTCTTCAGCAGGAGTGAATGGCTTTTTTAACTACCAATTACCCGAAGCGGTGATTGCACTCAAGCAGGGATTCGGAAGATTGATTCGGGACGAAACCGATAAAGGAATGTTCGTACTCGGTGATCCCAGAGTATTTAGTAAATCCTATGGTAAGTTATTTATAAAAAGTCTGCCAAGTATGCCGCTCACCAGAAGTATTGAGGACGCCAAGGAATTTCTAAAGATGACTATGAGAGAACAGGATTGAGAAAACCGAAACTACTCGCTCTGGACACTTCCACTCAAGCTTGTACGGTCGCATTGCAGACGGAAGAGGGAATTAACGAGATATTCAGGATTGTTCCCCGGCATCATAACCAGGAACTTTTACCTATGATCGAGGAAGTTCTTGAGTCAGGTTCAATGACTCTGAAAAGTCTCGACTGTATCGCCTTTGGCTGTGGTCCAGGATCCTTTACCGGGTTAAGAATAACCGTCGGTGTTGTGCAAGGATTGGCCTTTGGGGCGAACCTGCCAGTAGTTCCAGTTTCTACGCTGGCCTGTATGGCGCAGGGGCAGTTCCGCATGACAGGTGAAGAGCGATGCCTGGTGGCGATGCAGGCACGTCAGGAAGAGGTCTATTGGGGGAGCTATAAGCTGCAATATGGGTTGATGACTAAAATCGGTGCAGAGTGTGTTATGCAGGCATCTGAAGTCAGTCTACCGGAACCGGGTACCTGGTTCGGAGTTGGAAATGGTTGGATACATCGGCCTATTCTGGAAAAGGCGCTCGGGCAGGAGACTTTGGGGATTGATGTGGAGGCATTACCTCATGCCAGAGATCTGATAAGCCTTGCTGAAAATGATTTTTTGCAAGGCAGCCACGTTGATGCCGAACATGCCAAACCGGTCTACCTGAGAGAGACCGTGGCGCAGAAATCATCCTGATGAACTACCTTTGTGTTGTACCCATGAGTACCGCCTGTCAGGCGCGCTCTGATGAGATCGCTGAACGTTTGGGTGTGAGTAACCTGGGTTTGAATGGCAAGCCGAATCACACCCATGGCGACTTTCAACTACTGGTAGCAGAGGATGGTTTGGCCATTAAAAAGACTGGCTCAAATCAGAAACCATTACGCGTGGATTTCAATACGGGTAGCATGGCGTACAGAAGGGTCCACAGCAGTCGCAGAAATGAAGCCATTGCTCGCGCAGTTGGTATCGGAAAGAAGAGCACTGTTACTGTTGTGGATGCGACAGCGGGATTAGGTAAGGACAGTTTTATATTGGCGATGCTGGGGTGCTCAGTGATTATGTTGGAAAGATCTCCCATTATGGCATTACTGTTGGAGGACGGTCTGCGAAGAGCTGCAGAATCTGATGCACTTGCAGAAATAGCAGCTCGAATGACGTTCGAAACTGCAGAAGCATGTGAGTGGATCAAACGCCAGCAAACCTTATGTAACCATGTTGTATATCTGGACCCCATGTTTCCTGCCAAATCGCAAAGTGCTTTATCCAGGGGGGATATGCAATTTATGCAGGAAATAATCGGCTCAGATGAAGAATTCGAGGATTTGTTTTCATGTGCAAGAGCTTCCGGTGCCGACAGAGTTGTACTGAAACGACCGCTTCGTGCGGAAGGGGTGTCAGTAAAACCGACCTTTAGCCTGAAGGGCAAAGCAAGCCGCTTTGATGTGTTTATCCGGGAGTTGTAATCGAAAGCTGACTTACTGCCTGATTGATGTTGTGCTGAATGGCTGGATTGAGACTGCCGCGAATCATGTGCATCAATTCGTTCAGAGACGGTTGGCGCTTCAATTCCTCGGTCACCAGGTTTGCCGCGATCATCGTGGAGATAAAAGTTGAGAACAGAGATCTGTCAAAAAATTCCGGTGCATTGTGTCCATAGATTACTGATAATTGTTCGGCGATGACTTGACAACTGGATTCCCAGTCATGTCTCGACAGTTTTTCAGTTTCCTCCAGCACGGATAATGCAATCAGATATCTTTCCAGCGTGGGCTCGATCATGCGGCTGAGAACATCCAGTGCCGCGAATTCAGAGGAAGCACCGGTGGGAAGGATGAGTTCATGCTGGTTAATCTCGAAAAGACCAATACTGGCCATGGCCTGCAAAAGCTCACCCAAAACCTGTTCAATGTCTGATAGTTGCCAGCACAGCAGTAGCTCCGCCTTCAGATAGGGATAGATTTGCTTGCATTTGGCGATTAACAAATTGCTGGATGGCTGATTGGTGGTTAACAGAAGTCTGGCAACGAGAGATGGTAATGCCAGGATATGGCTGATATTGTTCTTATAGTAAGTTAAAAGAACGGCCACATCGCCTTCAGCGGAGAGAATATTACCGAACCGATAGTTTTTACGTGTCAATATTGAGACTTGCACGGCCTTGTCGATGATCTCGGTGGCAGAGAGCGAGGTGATGGTGCTGTCTGCAGTGTAAGGGAACGCTTGAAATAATCTGAGGTGGAAGGTGATACTTTCTTGTAACCGGGTCTCCTCGATAACCTGCTTTGGAGTTGCCAACAGGATGGTGGCAACCAGATTGACAGGATTGATTGCAGCGGCGTTATTAATTCGCGTTCCGAGTTCATTGGCCAGTAAAGTTCCCAGAGTAAAACTGTCTTCCCTGTCTATTTCCTTCACATGCCGCCATTCTGGTAGATGTTCATCCATGAATTCGGATAAATACAGGGGATCGCCGAAATTGACGTTTACCCGGCCGAACGAACTCTTGAGTTGTTTGAAGATACTGAAGAGATCAAACACAGATTCCTGTTTTTTTGGTGTACCCTTGAGTTCGTCGACATAGGTTCTTGCCTCCAGTATTTTCTCATAGCCAAAGTAAACCGGCATAAACACAAGTGGCAATGAAGGGTCTCTTTGAAAACTTTGCATGGTCATGGAGACCATGCCCGTTCGTGGTTGCAGCATTCTCCCCGTTCTGCTCCTGCCGCCCTCGATAAAGTATTCGACTGCATAGCCCTTACTGAACATTAAGTGCATATACTCATCCAACACGGTTTTGTATAACGGATCGCCGGAAAATGAGCGGCGCATGAAAAATGCACCGCCGCGGCGTAACACAGGACCCACTATGGGCATGTTCAGGTTTTTGCCCGCAGCTATATGTGGCGGCGTTAATCCGTTTGTATAGAGCACATAAGACAGCAACAGATAGTCGATATGACTCCTGTGGCAGGGCACATAAACAATCTCGTTATCCTCGGCGAGGCTTTGCACCCTTTCAATATTGTTAATTGTTATGCCTTCGTAAAGTCGATTCCATAACCATGTCAACAAAGTATACATGATGCGGACGACACTATAAGATTGGTGTGCAGCTATTTCGTTTGCATACTGCCTGGCTGTATCTTCTATTTCCGAAATGGGTAACTTCTGTGCATTACTTTCCAGCGATATCATGTCTTGCACCAGCGTGCCGGACAATAGTGTGTCTACCAGCGTGCGACGATGCGAAAGATCCGGACCCAGTATCGCCTGCCGTTGCCTTCTGAAATGAACGCGCAATATCCGCCTGAGTTTTCTTAGTTGCAGCTGAGGGTCGGGTTCATTGTCAATGAGTTCTCTAAGTGAAATAGGTGGGCTGAATCTAAGCACAATGTGTCGTCTGTGAAAGATCAGGGCAAAGGTCTTTTTGAATCGTCCGGTAACAACCCAGTTGTCCGAAAAGATAGTTTTTAATATGGATTTTTCCCGGTCCGGGGCATGACCCCAGAACAAAGATACAGGTACCAATTGAATATCCAGCTCTGTGTTGGTACGTAACGTCGTCATAATACGTAGGAGCCGGGGTGAATATGCGCGCATGCTGGGACGCTGTAAAATCCTGCCTTCTCTATGCGCCAGATAGAAAAAGGCTTTGTCCTCAGAAATAATTTGTCCTGCAATAGGCTTAACTGGCGCGGGCATTTGCGCATTACGGCAGGCATGATCCGTAACCAGAAGGTCCGCCAGTGACAGATTGGGTAGTACGTAGCAAACCGGTTGTGAAGTGTCGAGTCCGGTTTGTCGTGGATCATCGCCAATAACTGTAGGGCGGACCCACGCAGACATTAGTTTCTGCGCAATGCCGAATTGCAACGATTTGATTCTTGCACTTATGGGATTATGCACAACATCTACTGGTGTTTGATTTTCCACAGGCCTGTTAAATCCATATGACATGATCGTGTCGGATGCTCAGGTCTTTAGCGATACGTACCATCCAGCGATTCACTCATCAGCTGCAGTGGATCGACGCCCTTGATCTCCACTTCCCATACACTGGAATACTTCCGCTTGCTAATTTCTGCGATACCTTCTTTGGTAGTCAGCACTGTGGGACGGAGAAACACCAACAGATTCTGTTTTTCATGCTTGTCACTGCTGCTCTTGAAAAACCTGCCAATAAGTGGAATTGCTCCCAGCACAGGTACTCTGGATTCACTGGTTGTAATCTTGTCACGCATCAAACCACCGAGGATGATGATCTCGCCATCTTCAACCAGGACCGTTGTCTCTATTGTTCGTATGTTGGTGATGAGATCTGACGTACCGTCATCGCCCACAAGGCCGAAGCTCCGCTGGTCTACTTCGGAAACCTCCTGGTAAATTTCCAATCGAATAAGATTTCCATCATGAATGTGAGGCGTCACTTCCAGAGTAAGACCCACATCCTGACGCTCAATCGTAGTAAATGGGTTAATCGTGCCACCGCTCCCTGTGGTTGTAGAACCGGTTCTGAAGGGTACACTCTGTCCCACCACAATCGTTGCTTTCTGATTGTCCAGGGTGAGGATGCTGGGAGTAGACAACAGATTTACATCGCTGTTCTGTATCAGGGCACGAAGAATGAATCCGAAACTTACTCCATCTTTTCTCCATTTCCCAGCGGCCAAAAGAGGAGACGTGCCAAGATCGGGAATCGAGGCGGTAGGTATCCCCGCCTGGGCTAGAAGAATACTAGCCAAAATACCCGATGGCGCTGTAATGCCAAGTGGTAATGTTTCCGCCGAGATGTCTGCAGCGATCAATTCTGAACCCAGATCCTTGGTAAAGTCAGTTGATACCTCGATAATGGCAGCTTCAATCAACACTTGCACTCGTCTGATGTCCAGCAGTTCAATCACTTTCTTTAACTCGAACATCTGCGCAGGATCAGCTCTGATGATCAGGGCATTCAAGCTTTCATCCGCTTGAATGCTTGTGCCGGATTGTTGGTCGGTCCGGGCCGTTCTGGTATCCGTGTCGGAAACCAGATTCTTCAGGATCTCGGCCATATCGCCTGCGTCGGCATTTGCCAATCGGATTACCTGGATTGTGCTGGTATCATCCGCAGGCATGTCCAGTTTCTCTACCAGATCTTTCATTCTTTCCAGTGTCCTGGGCTCACCCTTTAGTACCAGGCTGTTATTGCGAGCATTGGCTACTATCCTGATGCTGTTGGGACCTTTTGCCGATTTGCCTATTTCTGCCGGTGCAAGCTTTTCCAGCAGAGCGACAATGTCTTCAACCCAGGCTTCTTTGAGTTGCAGGATCATCAGTGTGGTGGTGTCTGCTACATCGATACTGTTGACGATTTTAATGAGTCGTTTAATGTTTTCGGCATGATCGCTAATGATCAGAGCGTTAGGCGTGGTGAGACCAGCGATATGGCCATATTGAGGAATCATGGGACGCAATATTTTAACGAGTTCTATTGCAGTTGTATTAGCCACAGGAATCACGCGGGTGATGAGCTGCTCACCCTCTGCAGTCTCTACAAAATCCATCTCGCTGCCACTTTGTTTTGCCAGCACCTGTTGTACTATTTTGACTACACTTCCGCTAGGTACCGCAGCATAACCATGGACTCTGAGTACACTTAAGAATAATTCATAGGTTGCATCCGTATCCAGTGACGTACTGGAAATAATCGTCACCTTACCCTTTACTCTGGGATCTACTATGAAAGTCTTGCCTGTGATGGTGGAGATCTGAGTAATAAATTCTCGAATGTCTGCATTCTTGAGATTGATCTTCCATGTCTGGTCGTCGCTTAGTCCTGCTTGAGAAATGGAAACGAGCAAGAGAGCAATTAGCCACTTTTTCCATCGACATGGCGTTAGCAAAGAAAGTTTCGTCAATGAAAGTTGCATATATGTTTTCACAATGCCGATAAACTCCGATGAAAACCGGTAAAAAAATTTAAGTGCAAATGCCTTCCTGATCATGCATAGTACCGGAAAGTTTCTTTTACACCTAACCACCCTTTCGTTTTAGCGCTATCGGACTGGCACTGTTACAAAGAAGCGGCGATCTGCACGCTGGACTTCCACGCGTATTCGTCCCTGGGCCATGACCGACTCAACCAGAGATGCGTCAGCCATGGCATTTCCTACTGGTTGGCCATTGACTGAAAGGATAATATCGCCTCTTTGTAACCCGGATTTCTGCAAAATTACATCCGGGACGTTTCCAGCTAACATATAACCCTTGGCTTCACCGGGTGCGACCGGTTCAACCCCCAGTTCGCTTAATAATGAAACAGGATCCTGTTCAAGTTGTCGTTTGTTCGCATTAACAAAATCACCAATGGACACATTGTTAAATTTTGACCTATTTCTTCCCGAAGTCATGTTTCCTGATAAATCTGTATTGCGGGAATCTCTTCGCATTGAGCCAGTGGTTGGTCGTTGACGAGTAAGTGTCGATCTGGGTGGTCGTTTTTGAGTTCGTGATTTTTGAACAACAGATGGTGCTCTGAATGCATCATCAGAGAAACTCAGAGTTTCAAAACGAGTACCGCGCCGCATAAGGATATGATCGTCAAAAACCGCTGCCAGTATGGCGTTACCGGGCAGTCTATCTCCGATCTGGAATAATTCACCATTTTTGTTGATTGCAGCCACAATGGCACTGGATTGATCCTCGTTAGCGGCTGTAAAAACACCTTGTAGTTCAAGGCTCAACTTGGTTTCAGGTGCTTCGAGTGCGGCGCTGCTTTGCTTCTCATCAACTTTTCCAAACAGATTGAGACTGGCAATATCTGACGAAGAAATGGCCGTTCTGGTTGAACCCGTCGCTTCCCCTTTGGGTGTGTTCGTAATTGTTTCACCAGTCTCGTTGTAATGGTCAAGGACGAATATTGCTGTCTGTGTAACGGACAAGGCTATCAGAACCACAAGCACAATAGTGGCCCCGGTCGCCAACTTTCGACTGTACCTGGAAAAAAGATCCAGTATCAGTTCCATTAAACCCTCCAAGGGTAATATAAGCCGTATACCTTAACAATTATCAGGTTTTTCAACCACTGTTGCACGAATGAATCAGACAAATCACCATAACTTCTGTTCAACTTTAAGGGCTATGTCATCGGCAGAATCAGTGGCGAGCCAATTCTTTCCGGCCAGATCAAAAAAGCGACGGTGTATGCTCACCGATCCCCAACCTGATGGTTGCAGCGCTGCTCCGATTACCGGGAGCGATCCCTGTGTCTGTATTATTTCAAATGTCAGCGCTGATTCATCGAGTGATAACAAGCCTGTCAATGGTGGCAGGGCGTAGGTTGCTTTGGCATCCATATTTCGGTATTGAATAGAACCTCCATCCCAGGATAACTCCCCGGTCAGCTGCGTTAACCAGTCCCTCTGAATTTCAACGCTAATATCTCTAATCGATACTATACCATCCGGATACAGCCCATAAGCAGAAGCAAATGGCGTGATCGCGGCTGCTTCTATCTGTCCGTTTAATTGGCTGATTTGAAGATATTCATCAGTGCCTGAAAATAGACCCTTAAAGTCATGAAAAGGTCCCTTGAACGTCAAAGAAGCACCAAGTTGACCGTCGATAAAGGCGGAAGGCTGTATTTCCCAATGGACTTTGCCCAGAGGAAGCTTATTTATAGCTATGCTGACTGATCCCTGCCAGAAAACACCGGCAAAGTTTGACAGGTTAATTTCGAATGCCGATTCCCCCAGGGTGATTGTATCGGCTGTGCTTGAATTCAAAACATAAGAACTTATGCCTGCCCAAATGAGTCTGGCGGGGAATAGAAACGGCAGACTGACAATTGGTGTCAATATCGCGATGGGAAGATAGATGGTCAGTAGCCTTTTCATGCCGGGTTTTGTTCAGGTTCTCCAGATAACTGTCGACTCGTGCGTGTCTCGAATACTCAACCATTGGTCGCTATCCTGATCCGGATTCCAGGAACCGGGTGAACAGCGAATTTCACGAGGAAAATGGGCTGCCGCAGCGCGTGCGCACTGCAGATCCGATGCCCAGGGAGTACGGTTGGTTTTAAACCACAAGCTGGTAAAGTTGGCATTGGCGTTCTTGACGATGGTGAAGGGAACCTCAACTTCGCCTTGCCGATGCATGCACCTGGCTGAGTAGTGCGAGGTACGGGTGTTACGGGATGATCGTGTTAGTCGGATGTCTGCCAGAATAGTTGCCAGCCAGGCAATGATCTCATCGCTGGTTGTGTCAGCCAGATATATCTCGATATCGGGATAGGCAATGGTTGTATGTTGAGACATTGTATTTTCGTTTCCGATACTACCAGCTCTCGCAGTTTGCTCGGCAAGCCGGAACTAGTTAGTCACCTGTTTCAGAATCTCAAAATAGATGTCCGAAAGCTGATCCAGGTCCTTGGTGGCGACGCTTTCGTTCACTTGATGTATGGTGCTGTTACAGGGACCCAGTTCAACCACCTCTGTTCCAGTTGGTGCAATAAATCGACCATCGGATGTTCCGCCACTCGTCGAAAGTTCTGCGTCGATATTCATCACATTTCTTATTGCTGTCAAAGTAGCCGGGATTAGCTTCCCCTCGGTCGTCAGAAACGGATTCCCGGACAGATTCCAGTCCAGTGCATAGTTGAGGTCAGAGTCCAGGTCGTGGCTGGCGATAATCTCATTAACTCGACGTTGCAGACTTTCAGCATCGGTTTCTGTGGAGAATCGGAAGTTAAACAGGACTTCTACTTCACCTGGAATTACATTTGTCGCACCCGTCCCGGCATGGATGTTCGAAATCTGAAATCTGGTGGGCGGAAATTGTGAGTTCCCCTGGTCCCATTCTTTACGCGTCAAGGCAGATAACAAATCCAAAATCTTGTGGATCGGGTTGTCTGCTTTTTCTGCATAAGCCACGTGACCCTGTGTGCCTTTGACAGTCAACCTGCCGCCCAGGGAGCCTCTGCGTCCGACTCGTATCACATCACCCACTTGTTGATCGCTTGATGGTTCACCAACGATACACATATCTATAGAAATCCCACGGGCAGAAAGGGATTCCATTACCCGGACAGTGCCATTGATAGCATCAGCTTCTTCATCGCTGGTGATAAGCACGCCCAGAGTTCCTTTGGGATTCGGAGTTTCGTTCAGGAATTTCTCAAGCGCTGTAATCATCGCAGCCAGACTGCCTTTCATATCGGCAGATCCGCGACCATACAGGCAACCATTGCTTAAAACGGGATGAAATGGATCAGATTGCCATTGCTCAAGAGATCCGGCTGGCACAACATCTGTGTGACCGGCAAAGACAAAGAGCGGCGATCCCTCTCCGCGGGTTGCCCATAAATTGGACACATCCTCGAATGGCATCGCTTCGATGCTGAATCCCATGCGGGCAAGACGATCTGTCAATATGGCCTGGCATCCAGCGTCGTTCGGCGATATTGACTGACACCGGATAAGGTCCCGGGTAAGCTCTACTGTCGCTGACTGGTTGTTCAAAAGCGGTGCCGTCAATTGTGTGCGTGAAGCTCTTCATTCAGGCTGACTTGCTTGGTATTTATTCGACATTCCACCTGACCGGATTGTGAATTGCGAATAAACATCATGTCCGAGCGACCGGATAGCTCTCTCGCTTTCACTACCTCAACAGGATTTCGTTTTTCGTCAAGGACCTGAATCAATGCCCCCGGAGTGATGTACAGCCCGGCTTCCACAACACATCGATCACCCAATGGAATCCCGCATCCGGCATTGGCACTGATCAAACAGTCTTCGCCGATCGAAATCACCACTGTGCCGCCACCGGAAAGAGTCCCGGGAATGCTGGCGCTGCCCCCGAGGTCGCTGCCATTACCAACGGTAACTCCTTGAGAAAGTCTGCCTTCTATCATGCCCTCACCGAGTGTTCCAGCATTGAAATTGACGAATCCTTCATGCATGACTGTGGTCCCTTCACCAATATAAGCACCCAATCTGACTCGGGCAGAGTGAGCAATTCGAACACCTTTTGGCACCACGTAGTTGGTCATTTTTGGAAATTTGTCGACGCTAGAGACTTCAAGAGTCTCTCCGGCAGCTCTGG
The DNA here is from genome assembly GCA_030123805.1 of Gammaproteobacteria bacterium. GTDB lineage: Bacteria > Pseudomonadota > Gammaproteobacteria > Pseudomonadales > Azotimanducaceae > JASJXV01. The sequence goes on along the minus strand of JASJXV010000007.1, from coordinate 38,104 downwards.
CCTGCAGTTGCAAGTCGAACAGTTCCGCAGGATCTACGGCACCCCTGTTAGTCCAGGCAACGTTGGGTAGTAGCCCAAAGATGCCCTCCAGATTTATCGAATTGGGCGTGACAAATCGGTGCGAGAGCAGATGCAGTTTCAGATAGGCTTCAGGCGTTGATGCAAGTACCTCGTCAGACTGGATAAAAGTAACAACGCGTGGCTGTTTGCTGGCGATGAGTGCTCTGATGACATGGTGTTGCTTTCCCTCGGTTAGAATATTAGTGGCAGCTTCAAGAAAGTCATCGTCCACTTCGACAAAAGTGTTGCCACCTCGATAATCCGCGATTAATCCCAGGTTGGTGACGATATCCTGATCGGGTCGAAAAATTGGTTGCGGATAATAGACTTCAAGCCACTCACCTTTCCTGTTCTTTGTGCCAATTCCGATGGCGATGCTAAAGAAATTTGAATCTGACATGGTTCCTGACATGGTCAACCCGTATGGCTGTTAATGATACCAGAGAAACAGCAAGAGCCGGGTGTTTTCCTTTAGCCTTTAGCGGCGGTCCGCCGCATAGACGTCTCGGAATTACTGTCTGGAGTATGACCGCTAGGCTCCGGATGAGAGAAAACGACAAACCCGTTCCGCCGCTGTAATGCAATCTTCCAGTGGTGCCACCAGAGCCATACGCACCCTTCTGAATCCTGGATTGAGTCCGTCTGATTCTCTTGAGAGATAACTGCCCGGAAGCACGGTCACGTTTTGGGACAGGTACAGATCCCGCGTGAACAATTCATCCGCTGCGGGCGTTTCCGGCCACAGATAGAATCCTGCTGGCGGCATCTTTACGGGCATAACATTGCTAATAAGATCGAACACGGCATTAAACTTGTCACGATATACCTGCCTGTTTGCAATCACATGATTCTCGTCCTGCCAGGCGAGTGTGCTTACCCATTGAGAAAGTTTAGGCATTGCTGACCCGTGGTAAGTTCGATACAGCAGGAATTTTTCAATAAGATCGGAGTCTCCCGCAACGAATCCGGACCTCAGACCGGGCAGATTTGACCGTTTGGACAAGCTGTTGAATACCACGCAGTTCTTGTAATCGCTATTTCCAGCTGTATGACAAGCCTGTAATAATCCTGGTGGTGGTTGTGCTTCGTCGTAATAGATCTCGGAGTAACATTCATCAGATGCGATGATGAAATCATATTCCAGGGATTTTTCGACAAGTTGTTCAAGTGTTTTCACACTCAATACAGCACCCGTAGGATTGCCTGGTGTACAGATGTAGAGAAGTTGGCAACTTTGCCAGGTATCAGAAGAGACCAGTTCGAAATCCGGTTGAAAGTCAGTCGAGGTTGTGCAGGGCAGGAACACAGGATGCGCACCTGCCAATATACATGCACCTTCATAAATCTGGTAGAAAGGGTTAGGCATCAGAACCAGTGGCATCTTGTTCCCCCTGGTCACATCGATTGTAGCTTGTGCAAACGAGAACAACGCTTCACGTGTGCCATTAACCGGTAATAGATGACTCTCCGGATCAAGAGACGACGCGGCCAGATCGTATCTCTTATTGGCCCATTCTGTTATAGCTTGCCTGAGTTCGGGGATTCCTCTTGTCACCGGATAGGTACCCAATGATTGTGCAATTAGATCAGTGTCTTTAAGTCGGTTTATAATGAATTCAGGTGCGCGGTGGCGAGGTTCGCCCAAAGATAGAGGTATTGGATCCTGATTTTTCTCAGGTTCCAGGTTCGCCAGAAGCTGATCGAGTCTTTGAAAAGGATAGCGATGCAAAGCATTCAGATTGGGGTTCATTCATTGTTATCCATCAGACTTCTTGTCTAATTCAGTGCGGATTCTTTCTTCCAGTTTGATGCACAAGACCTGATCAGTGACTGGTTGATTGTTTTTATCGGTCAGATAAAAGACGTCTTCCACTCTCTCCCCCAGGGTGGTTATTTTTGCTCCCTGCAAGACCAGACCCATTTCAACAAATATTTGCGCTACTATTGCTAACAAACCCGGTCTGTCGAGCGTTACGAGTTCAAGTACTGTGTGCGATCTTGCCGCATCCTTGGACATTGAGATCTCTGTCGGTATATTGAACTGTTTCAGGTGTTGAGAAGTTCTACGTTTGGATATCTTGACCGATCCGTCAGTGTCTTCAAGATATTCCCTGAGTAATCTGGTGATCCGTTCGATCCTTGTTGCATTTTCTCCTACCAGTTGGCCATTCGCTTCCAAAACCATGAAGGTGTAAAATACGTAATTACTCCCGGAAGTGAATATTCTTGCATCCAATACATTCAGACCCAGCTGATCCAGTGCAGAGGCGCTTGATGCGAAGAGATTGTCCCTGTTCTTACAGTGTATGAATATTTGCGTAGCGCCCTCTTCACCCTGGCGCATGTAATAATCTCTGACCAGGACCAGGGACTCGTCTTTATCTCCCGGGCGATTTCTGTGTTCAATAATCGATTCGGTTTGTAAAACAATATTTCCGACGGATTCGCGGATAAAATATTCTTCGCCAATATCATCCCATAGTTGCAGTACGTCCTGTTCATTTACTCCGTGCTGCTTTAATCGCTGTATCGCAGTGGACTGGGCTTCAGTAATGTATTCCGACTTGTCAGCGTAGTTTTCGAGTCCTCTGCGTAACATACGTTTCGTTTCCAGGTACAACTGTCGCAACAATGAAGCCCGCCAACTATTCCACAATGTAGGATTGGTAGCATTGATGTCTGCCACTGTTAAAGCATAAAGGTAGTCCAACCTGACCTGATCCTGCACCAACAACGCGAATTCGTGAATAATCTCAGGATCGGAGATATCTTTCCTCTGCGCTGTACCAGACATCGACAGATGATTTTCTACCAGCCAGCGAACCAGATTCGTATCCCAGATGCTTAGTTGGTGAAAATGGCAGAATTTAGTGACATCCTGCACACCCAGATATGAATGGTCACCACCCCGACCTTTCGCAATATCGTGATACAGACCAGCGATATAGAGCAGTTCTATCTTGGGTAACCTGGGAATGATATGAGCCGCAACAGGGAACTTCTGCTCATTGTTTCGATATCGAAAACGTCGCATGTTTCTTATAACTTGCAATGTATGCGCGTCCACAGTGTAGATGTGAAACATGTCGAATTGCATTTGCCCGATGATATGGCCGAATTCAGGCAGATACGCACCCAAAACACCAAACTTTTTCATTCGTGTGAGTTGTGTGAAAAGTTTGAGCGGCGATTTGAGTAGCTCTATGAACAGTTTGGTAGCCTCTGGATTGGCACGAAATTCATCGTCGATCAGATAGAGTTGGCTTGTCATCAGCCGTGTAGTCGACGTGCTGACTTCCTCAATATCCGCATGATTTCCCGCAAGCACGAACAATTCCAGCATGGCAGGAGGATATTGCTTGAAAACGTCTTCATGAGTGACTTCAATGTCATTGTTACGAATCTGAAATCTGCTATTCAGTGGCTTGATAACGGTCTTCTCACCGACCCTCAGGATTGTTTCATCGAAATGCTGTAGCAAGAGTTGGTTAATTGCCTGCAGACCCAGGACTACGCGATAGTAATCCCGCATAAATTGCTCTACGGCCAACAGATCGCCTCTGTCAGAATAACCAAACAGATCGGCAAGTTTGCGCTGGTATTCAAAGGAGAGTCGATCATCGGAACGGCCTGACAAGAGATGCAGTCCATAGCGTATTTTCCAGAGATATTTCCTTCCTTCCCCCAACTGCTTCAGTTCCGATTGTGTCAGCATGTGTCGATCAAAGAGATCTGACAGCGTCACTGCGGAACTTTCCCTTCTGGCAATCCACATGACAGTCTGGATATCACGCAATCCGCCGGGTGAACTTTTTACATTCGGTTCCAGGTGGTATACGGTATCGTCAAATTTTTGGTGCCGTTCTTTCTGTTCATCCCACTTTGCTTTAAAAAAGCGCTTGCTTGGCCAGATTTTCGATGGTCCGGTTTTTCGAATCATTTTCTCGCGCAACGCCTCATCCCCTATGATGGTCCTGGACTCCATGAGTGTAGTTGCGATGGTTATATCTGCTTTTGCCTGGATTTGGCATTCATTCAATGATCTCACGCTATGTCCGACATCCAGTCCGATATCCCACAATAAGGTAAGAAAGCTTTGTAGGCTCTGTTTGTGCAGATCGTAGCTGTTGCGCTCCAATAAAATCAGTAGATCAATGTCTGAATATGGATGCAGCTCACCTCGCCCATATCCGCCCACAGCAATAAGGCTGACACGGGTTTTACGCCAACTGCGAATATTTTCATGCCAGTCAAAGCGTTGCCATACCAGCTTCAGGATTTGATCCATGTAGTCTGAACGCTTATATATCAAATCACTGATATCAGTACCGGCATAGAATTGTTCGTCAAGATAGGAGTGCAGCGCAACTAGTGTTTCTTTTAAAACGGGGATGATACGTTTGCTCTGGTCGAGCCGTTTCGCCAGCTGAACCGGGTCAAAAAGGTGGTCTTTCGAGATGGAACTGTGCATCAAACGCTACTCGTTGGCAGCTGAAAAACAATTTGGCGTGTGCTCAATTCTGTCTGTCAGCCTCCTGGTATTTACAGATATCAGCGGGTTCATCTGATCGCAAGGTCAAAATCTCAAAACCATCATCTGTCACAACCAGGGTATGTTCCCATTGAGCAGTCAGTTTGTGGTCTTTAGTAACAACTGTCCAGTCGTCCGGAAGCAGTTTTACGTATCGTTTACCCGCATTGATCATGGGTTCGATGGTAAATGTCATGCCAGGCTCCAATATCAGGCCAGTCCCGGGAGTACCGTAGTGTAGAACCTGGGGGTCTTCATGAAATTCGCGACCAATGCCATGACCACAATACTCTCTTACTACTGAAAAGTTGTTCTTCTCAGCATGGCTCTGTATCAGGTGACCAATATCCCCGAGGCGAATCCCCGGTTTAACCATTTCAATTCCCTTGTAAAGGCATTCCTGCGCTACCCTGACCAGGCGCTCTGCTAATACATTGCACTTGCCTACAAGGAAAGTTTGGCTCGTGTCACCATGATAAGCATCTTTAATAACAGTAACGTCAATATTGATAATATCACCGTTTTTGAGCTTCTTCTTGTCACTTGGTATGCCATGACAGACCACGTGATTTACCGATGTGCAGATAGATTTCGGAAATCCCCGGTAATTCAGCGGTGCGGGGATGGCATTTTGGTGATTTAGTGTGTAATCGTGGCAAATGCGATCGAGTTCACCGGTAGTGATCCCGGGTTCAACATACCGGGCGATCATCTCCAACTGCTCCGCTGCCAATCGTCCGGCAACGCGCATTTTCTCGATTTCTTCAGGAGTTTTTGTTGAAACGCTCATGGATCTGATTCAGGGGCATTAAAAACAAGGAACTATACATGAAGGGCGTGTGAAGTCACAGACAGAAATGTGGCGAACCCTGGCTCTCGCGATTTGCTCTGTGGCTCTCGCAATTTGCTTGCACAAAGTGCTGCCGCCGTTCAAATTTGATTGCATCAAATATTGAACTACCTGCCGGCTGATATTTTCTGCTCTGCAGAAAAATCATAATTGCTGACATGCCGTTAAAACGGTTGGCCCATCAGTCAATTTATGGTATAAAGCGCCGCGCCACGAAGGAAGAACTGTTTTTCTTCAGCGCGTTGTTTAACGATAGATTTGTAAATACGAACATACATCGACACATTTCCCAGGGTGCGCGGGCGGTTGTAGACACATATGGTGTGGTGATACCGACGAGTCGGGACATGGGGTGTATGGAAGTTTAACCCGATAGTTGGAGTCAATAATGTCAAACGTATCCATGCGTGACCTGCTGGAAGCGGGTGTCCATTTTGGACATCGCACCCGCTACTGGAACCCCAAGATGAAGAAATTCATTTTTGGGGCGAGAAACAAAATTCATATCATCAATCTTGAACACACACTTCCCACACTGCTGGCAGCAACTAAATACATTAAGGGTATTGCCGCACGCAAAAACAAGGTTTTGTTGGTGGGCACAAAACGTTCAGCTGGGAAAGTGATTCGCCAGGAGGCCCAGAGATGTGGCATGCCTTACGTTGATAAACGCTGGCTTGGCGGGATGCTGACAAACTATAAAACCATTCGTCAATCTATTCGTCGCTTGAAGGATCTTGAAAAACAAAGCGCTGACGGAACTTTCGAGAGTCTTACCAAAAAAGAAGCATTATCCAGATCTCGAGACCTTGACAAACTTGAGAGGAGCCTGGGTGGGATCAAGGATATGGGCGGTCTGCCTGATGTGCTATTTGTAGTAGATGTTGACCACGAGCGTATCGCGATCAGCGAAGCCAACAAGCTGGGTATTCCTGTGGTGGGAATTGTCGATTCGAATAGTGACCCGGATGGTGTCGACTATGTGATTCCAGGCAATGACGATGCCATTAGATCAATCCAGCTTTTTGTATCGGCAGTTGCCGATGCGGTTCTGGAAGGCAAGGCCGAATTTGATGGTCAGGTATCAAAAGATGATTTCGTTGAAGTTTCAACACCCGAGGCCACTATTGAAACCGGGGAGACAGGTGAAATCACGCCGGAGGCCGAAGTTGCGGTGGGTCCCAGTTTAGAAACAGGGATCGAACCGACAGCAGAGTCAGAATCTGCGGAAACAGCAGCAGAACCTGCTGCGGATCCCGCTGCAGAAGCACAGATTGCACAGATATCTGGGTCAGAAACTGATGCATCCGATTCTCAGAAGTAATTAGTCGAATCTTTGGAAGATTGAATCAAACTTGAAGCCTGGTACTAAAAAAATCCGGATTCCCGGATCGCTCATTTTAATACCACTTCTTGCCCGGATGTACACATGCATCGTATCAATAAAACATATATGAGGTATTGAAATGGCAACGATTCCCCCACTCCTGGTTAAAGAGCTTCGTGATCGAACCGGTCTTGGCATGATGGATTGCAAAAAAGCGTTGGTTGATGCCGAGGGAAATATTGATCAGGCGATCGAAACACTTAGAAAGTCCAGTGGTATGAAGGCAGCAAAAAAAGCCGGAAGAACAGCCAGTGAAGGATTGGTCAGCATCCGGAAATCCGATGATGGGCAAATAACCGTATTGGTAGAGATTAATTGCGAGACGGATTTCGCCGCACGAGATGAGAACTTCAAATCGTTTGTGGGCAGAGTCACGGAACTTGTATTGGGGGCTGAGCAGGTTGATCTTGAGAAATTGCTTGCCGAAGGTCTGGAAGCTGAGCGTGAAGCGTTGGTACAAAAAATTGGTGAGAATATCAGTGTTCGACGTGCAGTCCGATATAACAGCGACGGTAAGCAGCTTGGCAGCTATGTTCACACGAATGGAAAAATTGGCGTTATGGTTGAGCTGGAGGGGGGTAACGAAGAACTCGGAAAAGATATTGCGATGCATGTGGCTGCAACCAATCCGATGGTGATTACGCCTGATCAGTTACCGGCAGAGGAAGTAGCCAAGGAAAGGGAAATTTATGTAGCCCAGGCTGAGGACAGTGGTAAGCCACCTGAGATAGTTGAAAAGATGGTTGAAGGTCGTATCCACAAGTATCTGGCCGAAGTCAGTCTGGTTGAGCAACCTTTTGTAAAAGATCCGGATCTGAAGGTCGGTGGCCTGCTTAAAGCGGCTAACGCAACTGTCAACAGATTTGTCCGTTATGAGGTAGGTGAAGGAATTGAGGTCGAGAAAGCCGATTTCGCTGCGGAAGTAGCGGCACAGTTACAAGGGAATTGATCAGGTAGCTTGGGCTCAGCGACGGTCCGCCGCCGCGGGCTAAACCAAACATCGAGAGCCTAGCAAAGCAAACTGCAAGAGCCAGGTCCCCGTTGAAAAATAGGAATTAATTAAATGCCCGCAAAAACCACTGCCAGGTATAAGCGTATTCTCCTCAAATTAAGTGGTGAGGCGCTGATGGGGAATCGCGAGTCAGGAATCGACCCCAAAGTGTTGGATCGGATGGCACTGGAAATTGGCCAACTGGTTGGAATTGGCGTAGAGGTTGGCCTTGTGATTGGTGGTGGCAATCTGTTTCGCGGCGCCGCGTTAAGTGCCGCGGGATTGGACCGCGTTACCGGTGATCATATGGGTATGTTGGCAACGATCATGAATGCACTGGCCATGCGTGATGCCCTGGAGAGAGCAAATATCGGAACGGTCGTGATGTCAGCCATCCCAATGAGTGGAGTTGTAGAACATTATGACCGTCGTCTGGCGATACGGCATCTCGAAAGCGGCAGAGTAGTAATTTTCGCAGCGGGAACGGGTAATCCGTTTTTTACAACTGACTCGGCTGCGTGTCTCAGGGCCATTGAGGTAGAAGCGGAAATTGTACTGAAGGCGACCAAGGTGGACGGCGTATATTCTGCAGATCCCGTATCTAATCCGGATGCAATAAAATACGACAAACTCACGTACGATGAAGTGCTGGAGAAGCAGTTGGGAGTTATGGATTTAACAGCGATCTGCCTGGCCAGAGATCACCATATGCCACTGCGGGTATTTGCTATGGCGAAATCAGATGCTCTCAGAAACATCGTGGTGGGATATACCGAAGGTACCCTGATTCAATAGTACAGAATTAAAGGTGACGGAGACAAAAAAGGGGACGGAGGCATTTAAAAAAGGGGACGGAGGCATTAAATTATGATCAACTACCCGTATTGACTATTGGTTAAAATTTAATGCCTCCGTCCCCTTTTTTTGGTCCCCTTTAATTCCATCAGGCAGACCACAGAGCGTGCCCAGACCCAAATACACCATCGTTAGGTCCGAGGGACTCCTGGAGTTATACTAGAGTTATACTAGTATATGATGCCCAGATTTCCCTAACGGAGGACGGATCGGTGATCAATGAAATTAAGAAGGATGCAGCAGTGCGTATGCGGAAATCCCTGGCTTCTCTCGATTCTGCTCTGGCGAAGATCAGGACGGGTCGTGCCCATCCAAGTTTGCTGAGCGATATTAAGGTTCCCTACTATGGTAATGATACGCCACTTGCACAGGTGGCAAATATAGTGGTTGAAGATGCGCGTACACTTCTGATCTCGCCATGGGAAAAATCCTTAATACCCGAAGTTGAAAAAGCGATTCTTAAATCGGATCTGGGTCTTACTCCCTCTACCGGAGGAGAGAGCATTCGGTTACCGATGCCCCATTTGTCGGAGGAAAATCGCGTTGCCCTGACCAAAGTCGCCAGGCATGAAGCAGAGAATGGCCGGGTTGCAGTACGCAATATCAGACGAGACGCGAACGCGCATCTGAAAGAACTGCTCAAGGATAAGAACATCGGTGAGGATGAAGAACATGATGCGATTGATCTCATTCAGAAACTGACGGATGAAAATATTGCCGAAATTGAACAGGCTCTTCAGGTGAAGGAAAAGGATCTTCTGGAAATTTGACGCGTGGAAAATAGCCTCTTTACGGGCTTCTTGTTACACTGAAGGGCAATCGTCATGGGTGTGTCAGATGACCCTACCGTGTTTGAGCAGGAACCCTCTTGGTTTTATCGGCAAGGGACTAATCGGGTGCTAAAACAGCGCATCATCACTGCTCTTATTCTTGCACCAATTGTCATTGCGGGAATTTTCCTGCTTGATGGCATATATTTTGCCCTGTTTATTGGCATTATCATTGTAATCGGTGCATGGGAATGGGCGAATCTCGCAGGAATAGAGGGAAAGACAACCTATATTTATGCTGCGGGTATAAGTGTTAGCCTGGTCCTGGCCTGGTATCTGCCAGCCACATGGATATTGTCAATCGGATTACTTTGGTGGTGCCTGGCATTAATTCTGGTAGTGCGTTATCCGATGGATACCCGGATATGGGGTGGTATGTGGCAGCGGAGCGTGATCGGTGTGATGGTGTTAGTGCCTGCCTGGGTGAGCCTGCAGCAATTAAAGACCTATGAGAACAGCAACTTTTTAATATTATTACTGATGTTTTTGATCTGGGGCGCAGATATAGGAGCTTATTTCACGGGCAGGGCATTTGGTAACAAAAAACTGGCGCCCGCCGTTAGCCCGGGAAAATCCTGGGCTGGATTATATGGTGGCATGTTCACTGCCGTGCTGATCGTCATAGCGATGACATTTGTGCAAGGTGATATGCAATTTGAGAGTAAGCTTTGGTGGCAATTCTTCGCCATATGTATGTTCGTTACACTTATTTCTGTGTTGGGAGATCTAACCGAAAGTATGTTCAAGCGTTATCGAGGTATAAAAGATAGTAGCAACTTACTCCCCGGGCATGGCGGTATCCTTGACAGAATTGACTCTCTGGTGGCAGCCGGGCCTGTTTATGCACTGTTACTGATAGTCATAGGCTGGAAGTGATCTATGCAGGATAAATCCCGTATCACTATACTTGGTGCCACCGGTTCAATCGGTACCAATACTCTGGATGTTATAGCGCGAAATGCTGATCGTTATGAGGTGTACGCGTTAACGGCGTTTCGTAGGATCGATGTTTTGTTTGATCAATGTTGTCGATTCAAACCCAGGTTTGCGGTTATACCAGATCGGAAACTTGCTGTTGATCTGCAAGATCGTTTGCGTGTGCATGGTATCAACACGAAAGTGCTTAGCGGAGAACAGGGGTTAGTCGAGATTGCCACTGATGATGGTTCCGATACGGTTATGGCTGCAATCGTGGGTGCAGCCGGTTTACTTCCCACGCTGGCTGCAGCAGCAGCGGGAAAGAAAATACTCTTGGCTAACAAGGAATCTCTGGTCATGTCGGGTCCGCTGTTTATGACAATCGTACGTGAATCCGGTGCACAACTTCTGCCGATCGATAGTGAACACAATGCCATCTTTCAGTGCCTACCTTCTGGTAATGTGACCCAACAGGTTAAAAAGCTGTTACTCACGGCATCTGGTGGACCTTTATTAAGGGAGCCAATGGACCGGCTACAGTCGGTGACGCCGGAACAGGCTTGTGCCCATCCAAATTGGCGCATGGGACGGAAAATATCGGTCGACTCCGCCACCATGATGAACAAGGGGCTCGAACTCATCGAAGCCAGTCTGTTATTTGATATATCTGCTGCACAACTCGAAGTTGTCATTCATCCAGAGAGCATCATTCACTCGATGGTAGAGTATATTGATGGTTCTGTGTTAGCACAGATGGGTCAACCCGACATGAGGACACCCATCGCCTATGGCCTGGCCTGGCCCGAGAGAATTGAATCAGGAGTACCTTTTCTGGACCTGGTCAAGGTGGCGACCTTGAACTTCGAACAGGTAGATTTAAATCGATTTCCCTGCCTGAAACTAGCCATGGATGTGGTTGCCCGACAGAACTCAGGTGAATCCGCCGTGTTGAATGCTGCCAATGAGATTGCAGTTCAGGCATTTCTTGATGAACTAATCCGTTTTACAGATATCCCAATAGTAGTTGAGAAGGTACTGGAACAAATGGGACCAGTGTCGGCACATACTATTGAAGAGGTGTTAGCATTGGACGCGAACGCGAGAAGATTAGCTGCTCAGAGAGTTGGGAGTTAAATCTCGCGCTTTGGTTGCAGTTGATCTCTTAGGGTGGCGCGCAAGCAAAATTGGTAAATTACCTGGTGATAGATGGAAGCAATTGAAAGCATAGTCGCATTGATAGTGACCATATCGATCCTGGTGACGATTCATGAGTACGGTCACTACTGGGTTGCACGTCGTTGTGGTGTCAAAGTGCTGCGATTTTCTATAGGTTTTGGCAAGCCGCTATTCACGTGGCATGGCAAACCGGCTCGCGTGCCTGCTATACCTGAAGATCAGGAAATCAAGACCCGTAACAATGAATTAATTGGCACGGAATTCGTAATTGCCGCAATTCCCCTGGGTGGTTACGTCAAAATGCTGGATGAACGCGAGGCATTTGTCGCTGATGACGAACTTCATCTGGCTTTCAATCGGAAACCGGTGAGTAGACGAATTGCCATTGTTCTGGCGGGACCGTTGGCTAATTTCCTGCTAGCCATAGCTGCCTATTGGATATTGTTTACGCTAGGTGTTACAGGGATCGTGCCATTGTTGGGTGAGATTGACGCAAATTCTCAAGCCGGAATTGCAGGGTTCGGGAAGGGACAGGAAATTGTCCAGGTGGATGGGAAGGACACTGCAATCTGGTCTGAAGTTAACCTGCAACTCTTTAGGCGTATGGGCGATACCGGACGAATTAATTTTAAGGTGAAGGTGCCATTCGGCGAACATCGCAACCTGTCAATTCCCGTCGAAACCTGGCTGGCAGATGCCGAAACACCCTATCCAACAATGACGTTGGGTCTGATGTTGGATTCTCCTGCGGTACCGGCCGTGATCGGACGTCTGATCGAAGGTGGCAGAGCATTGGAGGCAGGCTTGCAGGTAGGAGATCAAATTCTGACTTCAGATTCTACCAGGATCGAGAATTGGAATCAGTGGGTCGACATAATCAAGGCTAGTGCAAACCGTGAGTTGCACTTGGAAGTGCTCAGAGAAGGCACACGAACCTTCGTAAGCTTGTTACCGGAAAGGATCGTTCGGGACGGTGCAGAGATAGGATACATAGGTGCTGCACCCCAGTTCCTTGAGATTCCTGAGGAGATGCAGCGTGTTGTTCAGTACTCTATTTTTACTGCGTGGATCCCTGCTCTGGGTAAAACCTGGGATATGAGTCTGTTCACGCTGGATTCCATAAGAAAGATGCTTCTCGGTGCTATCTCAACCAGTAATCTGAGTGGTCCAATTACAATAGCCAAAGTTGCCAGTGCTTCTGCCAAATCCGGGCTTGAATCTTATATCGGTTTCATAGCAATTCTCAGCATCAGCCTTGGAGTATTGAATCTGCTCCCCATTCCTGTATTGGATGGTGGTCATCTTCTTTACTACCTTGTTGAATTAATTAGAGGTCACCCGGTTTCTGAACGAATTCAGGCATTGGGTATGCAACTGGGTATATTCATCATCGTCAGTATCATGTTGCTGGCCTTTTATAATGATCTGGTTCGTTTTTAGAAATCAGAAGTACAACATTGACACTCTGGTGAACATAAAGTGGTAAACAAGAAATGGTAAAGAAGCAGTCAATTTTCTCCTTATTGTTGTTTCTCTTTTTGCTGTCGGCTACCGATTGGGCGTTAGCCTTTCTCGTGTCTGATATTCGTGTTGAGGGATTGCAGCGAGTTTCTGCCGGTTCAGTGTTCAACTCTGTACACGTCAACGTGGGTGATGATGTCACTGATATTCAAATCCGCCAGATCATTCGCGAAATTTTTAAGACAGGTTTCTTTAAAGATGTCAGTGTTGGCAGAGATGGTAACGTTCTCGTCATTATCGTGAGCGAGCGACCCTCCATTGACAGCATTGAAATTGAAGGTAACAAGGCCATTGAAACCGAAGCATTGTTGCGAGGTCTGGAAGGATCGGGCCTGGCGGAAGGGCAGATTTTTAAGCAGGTAACACTGGATCATATTCAACTGGATCTGGAGCGCCAGTACGTTTCGCAGGGTCGTTACGGTGCAAATATAGAGACTGAAGTAATTGATCTGCCCAGAAACAGGGTATCTCTGAAGATTGATGTGACGGAAGGTGAGGTGGCAGGAATTCAACATATTAATATCGTCGGAAATACCGTATTTAAAGATGAGGAGCTTAAGGAATTACTCGAGCTCAAGCTACCCAGCCTGCTGTCGTTCTATACAAAAGATGACAAGTACTCCAGGGAGAAATTGTCCGGTGATATTGAGAAGCTGGAATCCTGGTATTTGGACCGTGGCTATATAAATTTCGCCATTGAATCAACTCAGGTCTCGATTTCCCCCAGCAAGGAAGATGTTTATATTACGATTAATGTCACAGAAGGCGACAAGTATTCGATCAGGGATGTAGACATCGCAGGTGAGTTGCACGATGTGCCGGAACAGTCTATTCGCGCACTGCTGCTCACAGCGCCAGGCCAAACCTTCTCGCGTGAGTTAATGACGTTTTCGGAAGAAAGGATAGAGCGCGCACTGGGTAATTCGGGCTATACATTTTCCAGCGCTACTGGCCAACCGATTATTCATGACGAAGACCACACTGTAACCGTTAAGTTTTTCGTTGATGCAGGCAGCAGGGCTTACGTGCGCCGCATCAATTTCAGGGGCAATACGATAACTGAAGATTCCGTATTACGCAGGGAGATGCGTCAGATGGAGGGTGGATGGGCCTCAACGGCGGCAATCGAAGCTTCCAAGGTACGTCTGGAAAGGTTGGGATTCTTCCGGGAAGTCAATGTTGAAACCCCATCCGTCGCAGGGAGTAGCGATCAGATTGATATTGAGTTTACGGTAGAAGAACAGCCATCCGGTTCGATATCGGCAACATTTGGATATTCCCAGGGTATCGGACTGATTATTGGACTCAACTATTCGGAGTCGAATGTATTTGGTACGGGTAATAAAATTAATCTGGGTGTCAGCAGAAGTGATTTCCAGACAGCATACAGTTTTTCGTTCTTTGATCCGTACTACACGGTGGATGGTGTGAGTAGAGGTTATTCCATATTCTTCAGGAAAAGTGATTTTAAGGAACAAAACATAGCCAGATTTTCTACTAATTCATTTGGTGGTTCAGTTAATTTCGGCTATCCACTGAGTGAAGTGTCGCGTCTTAATTTCAGCTTTGGGTACGAGAATACAGATATAACTGAAGGTGTTTTTCCTGCTCAGGAAATATCCCACTTTTTAGCAACAGAGGGCAATGCATTCGATCTGTTCTCATTCACTGCGAGTTATGCGATGTCAGCACTGAACAGAGGGCTGCTGCCCACCGGAGGTCGATCACAGAGTGTGTCACTGGAGTTCTCCGTTCCAGGCAGTACACTGGAGTTTTACAGGATAAATTACACTGGTCAGATTTTCTTCCCGTTGACAAAACTCTTTACGTTGAGGCTGAAAACTGATCTCGGTTACGGTGGTACATACGGGAATACCAAAACATTTCCCTTCTACAAGAATTTCTTCGCAGGTGGTTTAGGTTCTGTGAGAGGTTTTGAAAGAAATTCCCTGGGTCCTCAGAGTACCCCTTCGTTGAACGATCCATTCGGAGCAATTGATCCGATTGGTGGCAATGTACTGGTTGAGGCCAGTGCTGAAATTATATTCCCGCTGCCATTTGTTGAAGATCAGCGATCTATGAAATCAGCATTCTTCATCGACATGGGTAACGTCTATAATTCTGACTGTCAAAGTTTTAGTGTCATATGTGAGGATCTGGATTTCGGTGATTTGAGGTACGCCGCCGGGCTCTCTGTAACCTGGATAACCGGATTTGCGCCAATTACGTTTAGCCTGGCTATACCTATAAACGACAAGGCAGGCGATGACACGGAAACATTTCAGTTCGAATTGGGTCGAACATTCTGAGTTGGAACAATTGATTACCGCTCACTATATCCATGCAAATGCGGGTTCCTGGATGTTTTACGGTATTCCGGACCCAATATAGGAGTAATTTTATTGAATCACGGCGGTTTGTGTGTAACTATCAGCCGCTCGATTTGAAAACTCAAACTGATAACGAATAAATTAGTATATCTATTTGAATCCGCTACGATTTTCCTGAAGCGGGATTTATTTGCCTATCATCATGCCAAGGAGATTTATTGTGCAAAAGATACACCGGATTCTACTCATTCTGGCATTGGCCGTAGCTGGTTTAGTGGCCACGACAGCATGGGCGGAAGTCAAGATTGCAGTAGTGGATGTCCAGAAAGCTATTTTGCGCTCGGAGCAGGCCAAGACTTACATGCTGCAAATTCAGAATGAGTTCAAGGGCGAGGAAGATGAGATTCGTACCTTGCAATCGGATGCTGCCGCATTGCTGGAACGCCTGCAGAAAGATGGCGAGGTGATGAGTGACTCTGAAAAAAGGAAGCTACAACTGAAAATTGAAGATAAAAACAGCGATTTCCTCTACCTGCGCAAAAAACTACAGAGACAGATCGATGATCGACAACAGGAATTGTTTGCCGGAATAGACCAGAAAGTGCAGAAAGCGATCGAAGAGTTAGTAATGAGTGATGATTTTGATTTGATCCTGCCGCGACAAGCTGCCCTGTATGTAGCGGATCTCTATGATATAACCCGTAAGGTCACGGAAAAACTCAATTTAATGGACAAACCCAAAGCACAATAGCCGGGTATTGAGGCTACTATGACCGCTGACACCGGTTATACCCTGGGGGAAATTGCGGCATATCTGGAACTCGAGTGTACTGGTGATCCCGCTGTCGAAATATCGGGAATAGCAAACTTGCAGGAAGCTCAGGCCGGGCAACTGAGTTTCCTGTTCGACCCTTCCTATCGTAAACACCTTTTAAACACCAAAGCATCAGCAGTTGTTCTCAGCAGGCAGGATGCCCAGAACTGCCCCGCAGAGCGCATAATTGCAGATGATCCACGGCTGGCTTTTGCACGTCTGACGAAACTGTTCGATCCTGCCCCCATGCCTGAGCCGGAGATTAACAAAAGTGCAGAAATCAGCTCAACCGCGCTTGTCGGGGAAAATGTTTACATCGGTCCCCATGCCGTGGTTGATGAGCAGGCGATAATTGAGTCAGGTGCGATCATAGGTGCGGGATGCGTGGTTGGCGCCCGTTGTCGAGTGGGTAAAAATACCAGACTTTGGCCAAACGTGACGCTGTACCATGATGTGGCTCTGGGTGACGACACGATTATTCACAGTGGTGTTGTAATTGGTGCGGATGGTTTTGGTTTTACCCTTGACCGATCCTCCGGACGGATGCAGAAAATTCACCAGGTTTATGGTGTCAGTATCGGCTCTGATGTTGAAATAGGGGCGGGTACCACCATTGACCGTGGTGCATTGAATGATACCGTTATCGGTAACGGGGTAAAATTGGATAACCAGGTTCAAGTTGGGCATGGGACTATCATTGGCGATCACACGGTAATATCGGGATGTAGCGCAATTGCCGGTAGTGTTCGAATCGGATCCTATTGTCTCATCGGCGGCGCCGTGGGTATTATCAATAATCTGGAAGTAACAGATCGTGTAGAGATAACCGCCATGACCCTGGTAAGCCAATCTATTTTGAAGAGTGGCAGATATTCGTCAGGTACCGGATTGTTACCCAGCGGTCTGTGGAAGAGGAGTATTGTCGGGTTTCGAAAACTGGATGGGATTATTAAGCAATTACGAAATCTTGAAGGCAGAATAAGCAAACTGGATCACGGAAAGCAAAAAAAATGATGGATGTAACAGAAATTCAGAAGTATTTGCCGCATCGATACCCTTTTCTGATGATTGACAGGGTTTTGGAGTTAAAAGCAGACAAATCCATCATTGCACTTAAAAATGTAACCTACAATGAGCAGATATTTAACGGTCATTTTCCGGCTTCCCCGGTTTTCCCCGGGGTGCTGATAGTTGAAGCGATGGCACAGGCGGCCGGAATTCTGGCGTTCAAGAGTCGCAATAGAACCTTGAGCGATGGCTATGTTTATTTTCTGGCCGGTACGGACAAAACAAAATTCAAACGCTCTGTGGTTCCGGGTGATCAGCTTATTCTGGAAGTGGAAATCACAAGACTCAGAAACCATTGGATGAAAGCGGTCGGACGAGCACTGGTCGACGGTCAGTGTGTCTGTGAGAGTCTGCTAACCTGCGCAGAACAAAAAGTAACCTGAGGATACGTTTATCATGGATGCTTGCCTGACTATCGGTATGGTGGCAGGAGAAATTTCCGGTGATAATCTGGCTGCACCACTGATCAGGGAAATCAAACAGCGTCGTCCGGACGCCGCGTTTTCAGGCATTGGTGGGCCGGGCATGCTGACCGAGGGATTCAATTCTCTGTTTGACATGGAACGTCTTTCGGTTAATGGCTTCGTCGATCCTGTTAAACGTTTACCGGAATTAATCAAAATTTTCCTCACACTTCGCAGGCACTTTCTGGCCGATCCACCGGCGGTATTTATCGGAATCGATTTCAATTTTTTCAATTTATTGCTTGAGCAGACGCTGCATAAAGCCGGTATCCCGACGGTTCATTACGTAAGTCCAACAATATGGGCATGGCGCCAGCGCAGAATAAAAAAAATCGCAAAAGCCGTTGATATGATGCTGACGCTTTATCCATTCGAGATTGATATATATAGAAAAAATAACATCAAAGCGAATTTTGTAGGCCATCCTCTGGCGGACGCAATCCCTTTTGAAACTGACGTGAGTAAAGCCAGGGCACAGTTGGGCTATCAACACAATGACAAAATTGTAGCCATCTTACCCGGCAGCCGTGGCAGTGAAGTAAAACTATCTGGTCCCGATTTTCTTCATGCCGCGGATCTGTGTTATCAAAAAATTCCTGAGTTGAAATTTGTGATTCCGAGTGCAAACCCTTCGCGCCAGCAACAGATCGAGGCGTTAGTGCGCCAGCAAGCACCCCACCTGCCGATCCGGGTTTTGCAAGGCAACGCTCAGGCTGCCATGGCTTGTGCCGATGTGGTTTTAGTGAATTCCGGTACCGCCACCCTGGAGGCATTGCTGCTTAAACGCCCCATGGTGATGTCATACCGGTTGGGCAAATTGACCTATGCAATCGTATCGAGAATGACCCGGAACAGGTATTTTGCTTTGCCCAACATACTTGCAGATAAGGAACTGGTGCCTGAATTTATTCAGGATCAGGCCACACCAGAGAGATTATCGAACGCGTTGTTAGAGAGATTGCAGGCAACGCAACAGACGGAATTGTTGGCAGCTTTTCGAGAGATTCATCTGCGATTACGCCAGGATTCTGCAGCCAGGGCGGCAGAGGCAGTGCTGACGATGGTTTAGAAGGAATTATTTTATGTATGCACGAGAGTATTTTGCCGGAGTAGATGAGGTCGGCCGTGGTCCGTTAGCCGGAGCGGTAGTCGCTGCCGCGGTAATACTCGATCCATTTGTGTCTGTTGACGGTCTTCGGGATTCCAAGAAACTCTCTGCTCGACGTAGAGAGGAACTGGATGCAGAAATTAAATGCAAGGCGCTTTGCTGGGCTCTGGGCAGAGCGGAAGTAAATGAGATTGATGAGATTAATATACTGCAAGCCAGTTTGTTGGCCATGGTCAGGGCAGTGGATAATCTACCCGTGAAACCCGATTACGTAATGGTGGATGGTAATCGAACCCCGGATTTTGGCTGTGAGTCAGACTGGCTTGTCAAAGGCGATGACAAGCTGGACGTCATTATGGCGGCTTCGATTATAGCCAAGGTGTCTCGTGACAGAGAGATGAAACAACTTGATCAACAGTATCCAGGCTACGGCCTGGCAAGACATAAGGGCTACCCGACCAGGATGCATCTGCAGGCATTAGATGAACTGGGACCCTGTGAGATTCACCGAAAATCATTTGCGCCTGTCCGGGATAGATTGGTCTCGTGATCCGCGACATTTTACGTGTCGGACAATTTTGAAGTCCGTAAGTGCTTGCTATCGTAACTCGATCCTCGTTTAATTCACTGAACGTAAATTTGACCAGGAGTCTGTTCTCGGACAGCCTCCTGGTATCGTCCTGGAAGCCTAAACATCTTTCAATTACCAAATCCTCCCTAATCTTAATGGCAATGGATCAACAATTCGTTCATCTGCGTATTCACTCTGAGTATTCCATGGTGGACGGCACAGTCAGAATTAAACCGCTGATCTCTGATGTTGTGTCGAAAGGCATGCCTGCTGTTGCAATAAGTGATCAAGCAAATTTGTTCGGCTTGCTCAAGTTTTACACCGCTGCGATGCAGCACGGGATTAAGCCAATAGTCGCTAGTGATTTTTGGGTGGCACCTGAGAATACTGAAGATGATCCATCATTAATTGTTCTGCTTGCACAGAACGATGTCGGCTACAGGCATATATCCGAGTTGCTCTCTCGTGGTTATTTGGAAGGACAGCGACTCGGTCGTGCTCTGGTCGATCATGAATGGATTAAGGAGAAAGCTGAAGGGCTAATTGCACTATCGGCAGCGAAGGCTGGCGATATCGGGCGTGCGCTGGTCAGTGGCCGGATCGCTGTCGCAGAGGAAAGACTGACCCGATGGATGAGTATGTTTCCGGATAGATTTTATCTGGAATTACATCGTACCAGTCGTGCGGATGAAGATAAGTATGTCCATCTGGCAGTGGCATTGGCACAGAGACAATCTTGCCCTGTGGTAGCGACTAACGACGTTCGTTTTCTCACTCAGGATGAGTATGAAGCCCATGAGGTAAGAGTTTGTATCCACGATGGCCGAACCCTTGATGATCCTCGGAGGGAGAGGAGATTCAGTGACCAGCAATACCTCAAATCCACCGAGGAGATGTGCGAACTGTTTTCTGACATTCCGGAAGCCATTGAGAATAGTGTGCAGATTGCACGTCGATGTAGCGTCACCATTGATCTTGGACATAACTACCTGCCCGAATATCCTGTTCCTGAAGGCATGACTACAGAGGCATTTTTTGAAAAAGTGTCTCGAGAAGGTCTGGAGAAACGGCTAAGCGATCTGCTGGACCGGGAGGCAGAGGACTTCCAGGAAAAAAGAAAACCCTATGACGAACGACTCGGTTTTGAGTTGGGCGTTATCAACCAGATGGGTTTCCCCGGCTACTTTCTTATAGTGATGGAATTCATTCAGTGGGCTAAACAGAACAATATCCCTGTTGGACCCGGACGGGGTTCAGGGTCTGGCTCCCTGGTTGCATATGCATTGCAAATAACAGATCTGGATCCTCTACAGTATGATTTGTTGTTTGAACGCTTCCTTAATCCGGAACGGGTTTCCATGCCTGATTTCGATGTGGATTTTTGCATGGAAGGCCGTGATCGAGTCATTCAACATGTATCTGAAAGATATGGCCGCATGGCGGTATCTCAGATTATCACCTTCGGCACGATGGCTGCCAAGGCTGTAGTAAGAGATGTGGCTCGAGTGCAGGGGAAACCCTATGGGTTAGCAGACAAGTTGTCCAAGTTGATACCCTTTGATCCAGGTATGACACTGAAAAAAGCATTGGCAGAGGAACCTTTGCTAAAGGAGTTTGTTGACCAAAATGAGGAAGTCCAGGAGATCATGGAAATGGCCTTCAAGCTGGAAGGCCTGGTCAGAAATGTCGGTAGGCATGCCGGTGGCGTAGTGATCGCACCGACCCGGTTGACCGATTTCTCGCCCATTTATTGTGACGAAGGGGGTACGGGGTTGATGACCCAGTTTGACAAATATGACGTTGAGCTGGCTGGGCTCGTTAAATTTGACTTCTTGGGCCTCAGAACGCTGACGATAATCGACTGGGCGATAAAGAGCATAAATCGGCGACTAGAGCAGGAAGGCGGTGAGCGAGTCGATATTCAACGGATCTCACTGGAAGATCCTGCCGTTTTCAGCATGCTGAAACAGTCGAAGACAACCGCTGTGTTTCAGCTTGAATCCCGGGGCATGAAAGATCTCATTAAGAAATTACTGCCCGATACCTTTGAAGATATCGTCGCCCTGGTAGCATTGTTCAGACCGGGTCCAATGCTGATGGCGGATGACTTCATTAATAGAAAACATGGTCGTGAAGAGGTGGATTATCTTCATCCGGATCTGGAACCTGTACTAAAAAATACCTATGGCGTAATGCTGTATCAGGAACAGGTAATGCAGATTGCTCAGGTTCTTGCTGATTACTCGATAGCCCAGGCAGACATACTGCGTCGGGCAATGGGCACAAAAAACGTTGAGGAAATGGCACAGCAAAGAGAGACATTTCTAAAGGGCACAACTAAAAAAGGCATTCCACAAGCGCAGGCCAGCCACATTTTTGACTTGATGGAAAAGTTTGCGGGATACGGCTTCAACAAATCTCATTCCGTGGCATATGCACTTATAGCTTATCAGACAGCCTGGCTAAAGGTTCATTATCCAGATGATTTCATGGCAGCCGTATTGTCAGCGGATATGCAGGCGACGGAGAAGGTGGTCACGAACATTGAAGAGTGTCGGCAGATGGGATTGGAGATTGTGCCACCTGATATCAATCGCGGGCAGTTCCGGTTTGTTGCGGATGGTAAAGGCAAAATAATCTATGGGTTGGGTGCGATAAAAGGATTAGGAGAAGGGCCCATCGAGAGTATTGTACAAGCCAGATCCACGGGGGATCTGTTCACGGACTTGTTTGACTTATGTGAAAGGGTTGAGCCGAGGAAACTCAATAAACGGGTGTTGGATGCACTAATTGGTAGTGGCGCAGTGGACTACCTGGTACCGGATACTGTTCTCAATAAAGAGTTCGCCAAAGAGCAATACTCGGATACCCTGGCAGCATCGAAGCAGGATCATGTTTACCAGCAAGCACTCAATTGGAAACGCGCTCTGTTGGCTGTGAATCAGGAAGATGCAATTAAAATGGCTGAGCAAAAAGCCAGGAATCAGAGCAGTGGTCATGTCGATCTGTTTGGCGATGTAAGCTTTAAAAATAATCGTGACAATTATAACCACACCGCTGTATTGCGAAGCTGGAGCCTCAAGGACAGGCTGCGAAGAGAAAAAGAAACTCTGGGATTGTATCTAACAGGTCATCCTATCGAGATCTATCAGAAAGAACTAAAGCATCTGGCGCGATATAAAATTAAAGACCTGAAGCCGTCAAGGGACGCGCTTACGATCGCAGGGCTGGTGATTGGTTTGCGTACCATGAAGAGCAAGCGTGGTGACACAATCGCGTTTGTAACGCTGGATGATAAGAGCGGCCGAATTGAATTGTCCGTAACAGGCAGTGTATTTGAAGAGAACAGAGACAAACTGCAGAAAGATACGATCCTTGTAATCAGGGGGAGTGTCAGTGTCGACGACTTTTCCGGAGGCATGCGTATGCGTGCCACGGATGTGTGGAATCTGGTTCAGGCCAGGGAAAAATTTGCAAAACGGTTACGGGTAACTTTGCACAGTTGCAAGCTCGAGACTGATTTTACGGCCAAACTTGCCCGTCTTTTGGAACCCTATAGAGGCACTGAGGGATGTCCTGTATCAATTGACTATAGCTGTGTGGATGCCAGTGTCAGGTTGATGTTAGGGGATGCATGGCGCGTCAGACCGCACGATGATTTAATCGAGAAGTTGCAGGACCATTATGGCGCCGAGTACGTGGTGCTGGATTACTGATTGGATGGCTGAGGATATGCGGGAGCCACATCGGATGTTTGATTATTCGCAACTCGAATATCTTTTCAGAGAAGGACCCAAAGGACGATTTGTAGTTGGATACAGCGGCGGGCTGGACTCACATGTGTTACTGCATGCCCTGATAAAGTGCAAACAGAAACGACGGGTTGATGCGCAGATCCTTGGGTTGCACGTTCATCATGGATTAAGCCGCAATGCCGATAAATGGGCACAGCACTGCCAGTCCATCTGTGAGGAACTCGGTGCTGATTTTAACTGCATCAGGATCGAAGTAAGTGGAACCGGGAACGGCCGCGAAGGAGATGCCAGATCGGCTCGATATGATGCCTTTGAAAAATTCTTGAATGCCACTGATACGTTGCTGTTGGCGCATCATCTGGACGATCAGATTGAGACAATTCTATACAGATTGTTCAGAGGCAGTGGTCTCAAGGGGATGGCAGGTATGCCGATTGAGAGAACAATTGGCCAATCAAGCCTGATTCGCCCGGTGCTGAGTGTTAGCAGACAGGATCTAAAAGCCTATGCTGAGTCAGAGAAACTGACCTGGATTGACGATGAAAGCAATCTTGATCTGGATATTGACCGGAATTATATTCGTCATGAAATTGTGCCGATAATCAGAACTCGCTGGCCTGCGTATAAGAAAACAATCAGCCGATTTGCTGAATTAGCTGGTACGGACTTCCAACTATTGCGCGAACTGGCAGAACTGGATTTGGATCGGTTGCATCGAAACATCGATGATCCTATCGACCTGACCGAATTTCACAGATTGGGCGGTGCCAGACAGAGAAATGCAGTATTGCACTGGATTGACAACTCAGGTCTGCCCGTGCCGACACAGACCCAGCTGCTGGAGCTTGTGCATCAATTGAATGTGCAGCGATCGGATGCGATACAGTTCATTAGCTGGCCAGGTGTTGAAATCAGAGCATTCAAACAAAAAGCATATCTGATGGCACCGCTCACAGAATTGGAGACACCGTTCATATGGCAGGGCGATGAATCCCGACTGGTGGGTGGGAGATTGTTGGCGGCACAACGCGTTAAGAATGGCGGATTGATTGATGATGGCAAGCCGTTCTCGATCAGGTTTCGCATCGGTGGTGAGCGATGCCAGCCGCAGGGAAGGGTAGGATCGCATCCACTGAAGAAGATTTTTCAGGAACTGGCGATCCCCCCCTGGTTGCGGGACCGGACCCCCTTGATATACAGAGGTGAAGAAATGGTGGCTGCGGCTGGTCTGTTCGTCTGCGAAGGCCACGTGGCACAGGAGGGTACGGAGGGCTGGGAAATCACATGGGAGAAGATTACCGATTGTTCCTGAATTTTTACAGGAATAAAGTTCAGCCTGGCTGTGTAAATGCAGCTATTAAATAACTCTTTGATTGTGACAATCTGACCTTTCTGTTACTCTATAAACCCATCTTGTTGACTCGCTAGAGTTACTATTTTTCTTTAAAGATGGGTCCTAAATGTCGCGTTATATCTTTGTTACAGGTGGTGTTGTTTCTTCTCTGGGTAAGGGAATTGCAGCTGCATCTCTTGCCGCTATTCTGGAAGCCAGGGGTCTTAAAGTGACCATGCAGAAGCTGGATCCCTATATCAACGTGGATCCGGGAACCATGAGCCCACTTCAGCATGGCGAGGTATTTGTTACCGCAGACGGTACAGAAACGGATCTGGATCTGGGTCATTATGAAAGATTCATTCGTACTACCATGAAAAAAACAAATAATTTCACCACCGGGCGAATCTATGCCGATGTAATTGCCAAGGAGAGACGGGGGGATTATTTGGGCAATACGGTGCAGGTGATTCCACACATCACCGATGAAATCAAGCGCAAGATCGTTCAGGGTGCTAACGATAGTGATGTGGCGATAGTGGAAATCGGTGGTACAGTAGGGGACATAGAATCTCAACCTTTTCTGGAAGCCATCAGACAACTGCGTTACGAACTGGATTCGAAAAACACACTGCTAATCCATCTCACACTGGTTCCATATATCGCTACGGCGGGCGAATCCAAGACCAAGCCGACACAACACTCCGTCAAGGAACTTCGCTCGATAGGCTTGCAGCCCGATGTACTACTTGTTCGGTCTGATCATGAAGTGACTCAAAGCATGCGTAAGAAGATAGCGTTATTCACCAACGTTGAAGAGAAAGCGGTCATTCCTGCATTAGATGCCAAAACAATTTATGCAATTCCGTCTTTGCTTCACGAACAAGGCCTGGATGATATCGTGGTCGAGAAATTCGGTCTTGATTGTAAACCGGCGGATTTGTCGGAATGGGAAAAGGTTGTTGATTTGCAATCGCATCCCAGGCATCGGGTTAAGCTGGCGATGGTTGGCAAATATATGAAATTGCTGGATGCCTACAAATCATTGAATGAGGCGATCATTCATGCGGGTATTCATACGCGTACTGAAGTTGATATTGATTGGCTTGATTCTGAAGATCTGGAGCAACAAGGGCCGCAATTACTCGAAGGCGCAGATGCCATACTTGTTCCCGGCGGTTTCGGCAGCAGAGGATTTGAAGGTAAAATAATGGCTGCGCGATATGCGCGTGAGAATGGTATACCTTATTTGGGCATCTGTTATGGCCTGCACGCAGCCGTAATTGATTACGCGCGCAATGTGGCAGGATTTGAAGGTGCCGACACCACCGAAAATGTCAAGCATACACCACATCCGGTTATTGCACTGATAACAGAGTGGACCACAGGTAAGGGCGATATAGAAGTTCGCGACGAGAATGGTAATAAGGGCGGAAGCATGCGTATGGGTGAACAGGCATGTCGACTGGATCGTGCCTCGTTAACTTTCAAGATTTACGGGGAAGAGATCATTCACGAGCGACATCGACACCGATATGAGCTGAATGATAATTATGTCAGCAAACTGGAAGCTGCCGGGCTGAGAATGGCCGGACGGTCCATGGATAATTCCCTGGTTGAAGTGATCGAAGTTCCCGACCATCCCTGGTTCGTTGCGTGTCAATTCCATCCGGAATTTACCTCCACTCCCCGGGATGGACACCCACTTTTTACCAGCTTTATCGAGGCTGCACTGAAGAGAAGGTCAGCGTGTAGGTGACAGCGGATTCATCGGAGACAATAGCATATGAACCTGTGCGGATTTGAAATAGGCAATGGCGAGCCAATCTTCCTGATTGCCGGTCCGTGCGTCATTGAAAGTGAACAACTGGCACTGGATACTGCAGGCACTCTAAAAGAGATCTGTGCTGAATTAGAAATTAATCTGGTATTCAAATCATCATTCGACAAGGCCAATCGATCTTCACATAAAAGTTACCGTGGCCTCGGCATTGAAGAGGGTCTGAGGATCCTGCAGAAGGTGAAAGAAACTATCGGTGTGCCGGTATTAACCGACGTGCACGAAGATACACCGCTGGGCGAAGTCTCTGCAGTGGTCTCTGTTCTGCAGACACCTGCTTTCCTGTGTCGACAAACTAATTTTATCCAGAAAGTAGCCGCAACAGGATTACCGGTAAATATCAAGAAGGGTCAGTTCCTTGCACCCTGGGACATGATCCACGTTGTGGATAAAGCCCGTGATGCAGGTAATGAGCAGATTATGGTGTGTGAGCGTGGCGTGAGTTTTGGTTATAACAACCTGGTGTCTGATATGCGATCTCTACCGGTCCTGAAAGAGACCGGGTGTCCGGTTGTGTACGATGCCACTCACAGTGTCCAGTTGCCCGGTGGGCAGGGAGCTTCGTCCGGTGGCCAGAGGGAGATGGTGCCAGTGTTAGCAAGAGCCGCCACTGCTGCAGGCATTGATGGCATATTTATGGAAACGCATCCCGATCCGGACAAGGCCCTGAGTGATGGACCCAATTCATGGCCATTGGATCGCATGGCAGAATTACTTGGATCATTGATACAAATCGATCAAATTGTTAAACAAATCTGACTCGGACAGACTCCGGATAGTTTGATGACACGAGAGGCAATTAATGACAGAGATAATAGATATCAGAGCCCGGGAGATACTTGACTCGCGTGGGAACCCGACGGTAGAAGTCGATGTTGAACTGGAGACCAATGTCATTGGCACTGCCTGTGCCCCCTCGGGGGCTTCTACTGGATCCAGGGAAGCCCTGGAATTAAGAGATGGCGATGACTCTCGCTACCAGGGTAAGGGGGTTCTAAAAGCCGTTGCCAATGCGAATACAAGAATTCGTGAGTTATTGATAGGCCATCATGTTGAAGAGCAGAAACAACTGGACCATCTGATGCTGGAAATGGATGGCACAGATAACAAGGAAGTATTGGGTGCAAATGCGATCCTGCCAGTTTCTGTGGCTGCGGCAAAAGCTGCTGCGATACAAAAGGGATTGGCGCTGTATGACTATTTCGCCATTCTCGATGGTAGTCCGGGTAGATATTCCCTGCCAGTACCCCAGATGAATATCATTAACGGCGGTGAACATGCGGACAATAACGTAGATATTCAGGAATTTATGATTCTACCGGTTGGTGCCCCCAGTTTTGCAGAAGCGCTGAGGTATGGGGTGGAAATTTTCCATACTCTGAAGGGGATTCTCAGTGCCAAAGGCATGAGTACGTCGGTTGGCGATGAAGGTGGATTTGCGCCAAATTTGCCTTCCAATGAAGCCGCTCTTGAAGTGATCATGGAAGCCATTGAAAAAGCCGGATACAAGCCCGGAGAAGATGTGTGTCTGGCGCTTGACTGTGCGGCATCTGAATTTTATGCAGATGGCCAGTATGTCCTGGCCGGTGAGGGACGCAGCTTCGATGCTGAAGAATTTTGTGATTACCTTGGAAATCTGGTTGAAAACTTTCCAATCTGGTCCATTGAAGATGGCATGGATGAGAGTGATTGGACCGGGTGGAAAATAATGACCACTCGATTGGGAGAAAAAATACAGTTGGTCGGGGATGACTGTTTCGTCACAAATACAAGGATTTTGCAAAGCGGCATTGATGCAGGAGTTGCCAATTCCATCCTCATAAAACTAAATCAAGTAGGCACCCTGACAGAAACGTTGGAATGCATTCAATTGGCAAGGACAGCTGGATATACGGCGGTAATATCTCACCGTTCGGGTGAAACGGAAGACACGACTATCGCCGATCTCGCAGTAGCAACCGCGACAGGACAGATTAAAACAGGATCCCTTTGCCGGACTGATCGGATAGCAAAATACAATCGGTTGCTCAGGATAGAAGAGCAGTCGCGGGCACTGTATCGTGGCAGAGCGGAGTTTGGCAGATAATAGGGCAGTTGCGAATTACGGGTTGCGAGTGTTCGATTATTGTTGAGGAATAATCAGGGGCGATGAAAGTCATTATTACTGTTCTTCTTATATTGATTGCCGGACTTCATTACCGACTTTGGGTTGGCGAAGGCAGCCTTGCTGAAATGAATTCGCTTGAGGAACGGGTAGCCAAAGCAGTCACTGACAATGCAGTCAAAGCGAATAGAAATCAAATCCTCCGTGCTGAAGTTATTGAACTCAAGAGCGGTCTTGAATCAATAGAAGAACGAGCCCGCAGTGAATTGGGTATGATCAAAGAGGGAGAGACTTTCTACCTTCTGGTAGGCAATCATGCTACCGCTAGCGACAGCAACTAAAAAGACCCGGCAAATAATATGACCACATCGACCACTAGATCCTGCAAACTGGCCGTAATACCTGCCGCTGGAAAGGGAGATCGCATGGGCGGCAGGACCAGAAAGCAGTACCTTCTATTTTCCGGAAAAACCGTTCTGGAACACACGATTGAAAGGCTATTGGAAAGCGGAATGCAGACTATTGCTGTTGCAGTGTCTCGTGATGATGATCGCTGGTCTGAGCTAGCTATCGCCAGGCACAAGAATTTGATATTTGTGGAGGGCGGTGAAACCAGAGAATCATCGGTGCTCAGCGGTGTTATAAAATTGTTGGAAACCTGTTCTGAAGACGACTGGGTGATGGTGCATGATGCCGTAAGACCCTGTGTCAGCGTCGCTGATGTGATCAAGCTGAGGGAATCGTTGCGAGAACATGAAGTGGGTGGTTTGCTGGCGGCCAGAATTACCGATACGATTAAGAAAGAGTCGAATGACAAGGCTCCCCACGTTAAAAAATCGATTGATCGAACTGGACTTTGGCGGGCATTAACACCGCAGATGTTTCGCTTGGGAATGTTATCAAAGGCATTGAAAAGCGCAATTGAAAAGGGCGTGCCGATTACGGATGAATCATCAGCCATTGAGGCCATGGGCTACTCTCCCCAACTGGTGGAAGGGAGTATCGATAATATCAAGATCACCTATCCGGGTGATCTGAATCTGGCTGAATACTATTTGTCCCGTCAGGATACAAGTTTATGAGAGTCGGGCAAGGATATGATGCACATCGGTTTGGTGTATCAGGTTCGGCTGATTCAATTCGTCTGGGTGGCATTGATGTTCCGTGCGATCGTGAAATAATTGCACATTCGGATGGCGACGTAATTATTCACGCCTTGTGCGATGCTTTGTTCGGAGCGGCAGGACTTGGAGACATAGGTCAGCACTTCCCCGACTCTGATCCTGAATATAAAGATGCAGATAGCACCGGTCTGCTGCGTGAGACTGTGCTGAGACTGGAACAGTTGAGTTTCAGAGTTATGAATACTGATATTACCCTGATTGCGCAAATACCAGCAATTGCTCTCCACAGAGATGAAATGCGTGTGGCTATAGCCGATCTGCTGGGTATAAAACAAGCGGATGTAAATATAAAAGCTACCACCACCGAGGGCATGGGATTCATCGGACGGAAGGAAGGTTTGGCTGCTCTTGCGATGGTTCTTATCGAATGACCGGGCCTCATCAGTATAGTCTCGATTTTGTGAGAGCACATGGTAAACCGCTGTGTAGCGGGATAATCAGAGATCGATTTGAGGA
The DNA here is from genome assembly GCA_030123805.1 of Gammaproteobacteria bacterium. Taxonomy (GTDB): domain Bacteria; phylum Pseudomonadota; class Gammaproteobacteria; order Pseudomonadales; family Azotimanducaceae; genus JASJXV01. The sequence continues at coordinate 7,958 of JASJXV010000007.1, read as the reverse complement.
TTTTCAGGTTGTAGAGATTCCCAGCTATGAGATTACTGGAGAGGGAGAACATTGCCTGTTACATATCCGAAAAAGGGGAGCTAATACAGGTTGGGTTGCCACCCGGATTGCCAGATTTGCCGGAGTTCGTTCTGTTGATGTGGGATATGCCGGACGTAAGGATCGTCATGCTGATACCACGCAATGGTTTAGTTGCTGGTTACCCGGGCGTCCGGATCCTGATTGGCAGACGCTCAATGCGAAAGGTGTCGAAATTCTGGATGTCAGAAGGCATAACAGAAAACTGAAGAAAGGTGCGCTTAAAGCCAACAGATTTACTATAGTGATCAGAGAATTATCCTGTGGAAATGGCGGTCAACCAGCAGTTGAGGAAAGGCTTGAAAAAATCAAGGAAGAAGGTGTTCCCAATTATTTTGGAGAACAAAGATTTGGCCAATCAATGAAGAATCTGCTGCTTGCAGATAAATTGCTCAAGCGGGAAATTCGTATTAAGGATAGACAGCGAAAAGGGCTTTACTTGTCTGCTGCAAGATCGTATCTGTTCAACAGCAGTTTGCAGGAGCGGGTGCGCGATGGCAGTTGGTGTCGACGCAAGGAATCAGGGGGTAGTGCCATTGGGTCGCTGTTTGGGAAAGGTGATTTCGATTCGCCTGCTGAAAGGAAAATAGAGCAACAGATGAGTGAGTGGTGTGAAGCTTTGTTGATGCTCGGGATGAAGCGAAGTTATCGCGCTCTGGTGATGGAATCTGAAGATTTTAGCTGGGAATTCATAACGCCTGACTGTCTTAGATTGGAATTTGAACTGCCTCGCGGTTGTTACGCGACCTCGCTACTACGTGAATTCGTTGACTGGCCTGTGGAAATGGAAACGAATGCATGAATGAATTAGACCTGTCAGGTATTGGCATGACCTCCCTGCGGACACGATTTCGACTCTTGGATCGGTTGCGGCAACAGGGAATTGATGACGAAGAACTACTTGAAATAATCGGTCAAACCCCGCGGCACATTTTTATTGATGAAGCGTTATCGCATCGCGCCTATGAAGATACCGCCCTGCCCATTGGTTTTAATCAAACCATATCGCAACCCTTTATCGTGGCGCTGATGACCAAGGCTCTGTTTCAAGGTGGCAAGCTATCCAGGCTACTCGAAGTGGGTACCGGGAGTGGTTATCAAACATCTATACTTGCTCAATTGGCCGATCGGGTTTATACGGTTGAAAGAATCAAAGGTCTGCAAAACAGAGCGCGTCAAAAACTGAGACTGCTTGGTTTGCGCAATGTGCAGTTCAGGCATCATGATGGCGGCATGGGATGGGCAGCACAGGCTCCATTTGATGGCATTATGGTTACTGCGTCACCCAGGAGAGTGCCCCAGGAACTGGTAGATCAGCTCACCCCAAATGGACGCATGGTAATTCCTGTGGGTGACGCCGATGGCCAGCAACTGCAGCTGATTACACTTGAAGACGGTGAGATGCAAGTTGAAGTACTGGAACAGGTGAGATTTGTTCCTTTGCTAAGTGGTACCAAATAATCAGATTTGGAAACCGGAAAGAATCACATGCCATTAACAGAACATAAACCCCCAACCGGTCAGGAGACATTTCATTATTGGTTAATGCTTTATATCAAGGGCATGGCGATGGGAGCTGCTGAAGTTGTCCCTGGCGTGTCCGGAGGGACCATTGCGTTCATAACAGGCATCTATGAAAGACTTTTATATGCTATCGGGGCTTTCACTCCAGCGCTTGCGAAGGTGTTTCGGGATCAGGGGTGGCGTGGGCTCTGGGTACGTGTAGATGGTACGTTTCTGTCGGTTCTGGTCACGGGAATGGCCACCAGTGTTTTCACGCTTGCCGGACTAATCAGTTTTGCGCTAACTAACTATGCCATTTTTGTTTGGGCGTTTTTCTTTGGTCTGATCGCTGCTTCGGTTTATCTTGTGGCTCTGGAAGTTAGGCATTGGCGTCTTAATCCGATACTCACAATGATCGTCGGCGCCATTGCTGGATTCATGATGACTCAGATTGTGCCGTTGGAGCTGGATCCCGGACCTGTGTATATTTTCCTTGGTGGCGCGGTGGCTGTTTGCGCCTGGATATTGCCGGGATTATCAGGCAGCTTCATCCTGTTATTACTTGGCTTATATACCACTGTTATCGACGCCATTAATTCTCTGAATTTGCTGCTGCTGGGTTCCCTGGCTTTGGGCTGCGTATTGGGTCTGATTTGTTTCTCTCATGTACTCACCTGGATGTTTCAGCGATACAGGGATGAGACTCTGGGCCTGCTAGTGGGATTTATGATCGGTGCCCTGGCAAAAGTATGGCCGTGGAAATATACACTGAGTTACCAGATGGGACACGCCGGAGAAACGATACCGTTGGTACAGGAAATCGTCATGCCCTCTACCTTTCAACAGTTAACCGGCGATGATCCCCAGATAGCCATGGTGGTAGTTATGGGCGTTTTAGGGCTTGCCCTGGTGCTTGTTATGGAAAGGGTAACCCGGGATTGATGACGTAGAGTTAAGGGGCTAATAATTAAGGGGACAGTTTACTTAATTATTAGTGAGTAGAGTAGGAAATGAAAAAGTATCTCTCAATTATGCTCATACTATCAGCAACCGCTGGTTGTCAGGAGACCGGTGGTCTGGTACCGGTGGTAGAGACCGGCGAAAGAAAATCTGTCTGGTCAAATCAATCTGTCCATGAAGTACGAGCGGGTGAAACCCTTTATTCCATCGCCTGGCGATATGGCATGGATTACCGTGAGCTGGCGAAATCAAACAATATCGAATCTCCCTTCACAATCTTCGTCAAGCAGAGACTCAAACTTCGACCGTCAAAGCCTGGCTATAAAAACACTGTCGGATCAAACCGGGGGATGAAGTTGGTAAAGAAGGCGCCTGTGGAAACCAGGCCTCGGAAGCAGGTAATCAGTGCGTCTGGTGTTAAATGGTATTGGCCGCTGGATGGTAAAGTAGTCAACGGGTTCTCGTTGCAGGGAAATATCAACAAGGGCCTCGATATCGCGGGTAAGAATGGGCAGCCCGTGACATCCGCTGCTGCTGGAACGGTAGTTTATGCCGGTGGTGGATTAAGGGGGTACGGCAAATTGGTCATCGTAAAACACGACGATCACTACCTCAGTGCCTATGGAAATAACAGCGACATCCTGGTAAAGGAAGGCGACAAGGTGCGGCACGGAAAAGTGATCGCAAAGCTCGGATCGAATGGATCGGATGGGTCAGGTAATGAGGTATTGCATTTCGAGATCCGCAGAGATGGGAAACCTGTGGACCCGCTTGGATACCTGCCTAAAAGGAAATGACCTGTCAGCGTTCCAGGTGTGCCAATTTTCCTTTGACCTCAGCCCACTCTTCCGAGTCCGATAACGCATCCTTCTTCTCGGTGATATTGGGCCAGATCTCTGCCAGTTCTGCATTGAGCTCGAGAAAATTCTGCTCGTCTTCCGGTAACTCATCCTCCGAGAAAATCGCATCAACGGGGCACTCTGGTTCACACAGTGCACAGTCAATACATTCGTCGGGATGGATCACCAGAAAATTTGGCCCTTCATAGAAACAATCGACGGGGCACACTTCTACACAGTCAGTAAGTTTGCACTTGATACAGGCATCGCTAACCACAAATGTCATGCTGTAGATTCCTTTCGATAATAAGTAAAAGGCGCATTCTATCAGCTTTTATGTTGGCTGCTAGTATTTCTGTATGAACCAAAATAAAAGCTCAGTCCGGGTTCGTCGGCGTCAATCGGGAGATCTCTGGTTAATGGCGATCCGTCTGCGCCACCCGTTCCGCGGGATTTGTTCTGCTCAACCCGATCAACGTTTCCCGGGATCTATTCCTCAGGAATTATCACAGAGCTCACGCAACTCATATAGCAGGTCGAGCGCCTCTCTGGGTGTTACGCAATCAAGCTCAATGGATTTCAACTTTTCAATAGCCGGGTCCGGATTTACAGAATTTGGCACAAAGAGGTCAGTTTGGTGTGGTGAATCGGATCGCTCTGACCGAATTTCGTTTTCTTCGAGCAATCTCAATTTCTGCTTGGCTTGACTGATAACCTGATCCGGAATACCGGCCAGTCTAGCTACTTGCAAGCCATAACTCTGGCTGGCCGGTCCCTGTTGGACAGCGTACAGGAAAATAATCCGTTCGCCGTATTCCCGAGCGGTAAGGTGGACATTAACCACGCCGGGAATATGCTCCTGAAGCGACGTCAATTCAAAGTAGTGGGTTGCGAACAGGGTCATAGCCTGCACTTCTTCAGCCATATAATGGGCGCAGGCCCAGGCTAGAGATAGACCGTCGAAGGTGCTGGTGCCACGACCGATTTCATCCAGAAGTACCAGACTCTCCGCTGTGGCATTGTTAAGAATCACAGCGGTTTCCGTCATTTCAACCATAAAGGTTGAGCGGCCACTTGCCAGATCGTCCGATGACCCGATGCGGGTAAAAATGCGATCGATGGGTCCGATCCTCGCGGATCGGGCAGGGACAAAACTGCCAATATGGGCTAGCAGGACAATTAACGCGGTCTGTCTCATGAAAGTGGACTTGCCGCCCATATTCGGGCCTGTGACAATCAGAGTATGCTGTTCGGGACCGAGCTGTACACTATTGGGGACAAAGGGTTGTTGCAGCATCTGCTCGACGACACAATGTCTGCCATCGATGATTTCGATACCGGGCTCATCCACCAGCAGCGGTCGGTTAAAGGATAAACTGACGGCTCGTTCAGAGAGATTCGTTATGACATCCAATTCTGCCAGCCCGGTGGCAGTGTCCTGTAATATTAGCAGGTGGGTCAGGAGTGTTTCCAGCAACTCTGCATAGATTTGCTTCTCTCTTGCCAGCGCCCGGCTCTTACTACTCAGAGCCTTGTCCTCGAATGATTTTAATTCGGGTGTGATATATCGTTCTGCATTCTTGAGTGTTTGTCTGCGGATATATTCAGTCGGAGCAGCTTCTGCCTGGAGCTTGCTTATTTCAATGTAGTAACCATGAACCCGGTTGAATCCCACCTTGAGGGATGTCAATCCGGTGCGTTCTTTCTCCCTGGCTTCCAGATCCAGAAGATACTGACCCGCATTTTCATTAGTGCCACGTAGATCATCCAGTTCAGAATCGAAACCGGCCGCGATGACACCACCTTCCCTGATCACTACCGGTGGATTCTCTATGATGGCGTTCGTCAGTAGCACTACCGTTTCGGGATGCTCTGCAATCTTTTCCTTCAAGTTCGCAATCAGCGGATCGTCAAATAAATCCATATTACTCTGCAGAGCGGGTAATATTGCCAGGGCATCCCTCAGTCTGGCCAGATCTCTCGGACGAGCAGACTGCAGTGCGACCCTTGCCAGAATTCGTTCGATATCACCGATACTTCGCAGCAAATCCTGCAGAGACTCATATCGATAATTGCTCAATAGATAATCCACTGCATCCAGCCGGGCGTTCAGAATTTCCCGATCCCTTATGGGGCGGTTAATCCATCGATTTAACAATCGACCTCCCATCGACGTGGAGGTTCGATCAATAACAGAGAGCAAGGTGTTCTCGCGACCACCGGCAAGGTTTGTATTCAACTCCAGATTTCTTTGACTGCTGGCATCCAGTGATACGGATTCCTCTCTTCTGAAGACGTTAAGGCCGCGGATATGCGGGAGAGCAGACTTCTGAGTTTGCTGTACAAATTGCAATAAACAACCGGCTGCCTCAATCGCCGCATGCATGCCGTCACAATCGAAACCGGTCAGATCTCTGGTCTGAAATTGAGCGGTTAGCAGTCGTACGGCATTGTCATGGTCAAATTCCCAGGCCGGCTGTCCTCGCTTTCCCACATGATTCAAGGCAGATGTCGGGTAGTTTTTCTCTTCATTGAGTATAAGCTCTGCCGGAGATAAACGCTGGAGTTCACTGAGTAATGCTTCTTCGCCATCTGCTTCGCCTATTTCGAATCTACCGCTGGCCAAATCCAGGCAGGCGAGACCATAATTGTCATCATGATTCTGCAATGCGACAATCAGATTATCAGCACCTTCCTCCAGGAGTGATTCATCCGTCAGGGTACCTGGAGTTAATATCCGAACGACTTTCCGTTCTACCGGCCCCTTGCTTGTACTTGGGTCTCCAATTTGTTCACAGATTGCGACGGATTCCCCCTGTTTAACCAATTTTGCAAGATAGGAATCGGCGGCATGAAATGGTACACCGCACATAGGGATGGGTTTCCCGGCCGAAACGCCCCGGGCAGTCAGGGTAATGTCCAGCAGAGCAGCCGCTCGCTGTGCATCGGCATGGAACAACTCATAAAAATCACCCATGCGATAAAACAACAGTTCATCCGGATGATCTGCTTTGATACGCAGGTACTGACGCATCATTGGTGTCTGGTTGGTGTTATCGCTGCACAAGATAGTATTCAGGAATAAGGTTGTGATGATTCTGAGCTTTCGACCAGGAAGGATTCTACGTTAAATCGCGATGAGTGTCGCTAACCCGGATATCCAAACCAGGCGATGGTCAGGAATCAACAGGAAATAAAACAAAAAAGTATTTGGCGTCTGTATTTTTTTATGGAATAATACTGTATATATAAACAGGTAGTTGAAATTGGCAAAGCCAATTTCAACATCCGGCAGCTATTTGCGACGGTCCGCCGCCGCGGGCAAATCGCGAGAGGACAGTGAGAACCAGAACATTCAGCCTGGCTACACCAAAACGTGACCGATACAACCCACGGACAACAGAAATAGAAAATTAAAATCACCAACATACGCAAGGACCATCACCATGGCATCATTCACTTCGAAGCGCGATTCAAACAAGGAAAAAGCACTTGCTGCCGCACTGTCTCAGATTGAGCGTCAGTTCGGGAAAGGTGCCATGATGAGATTGGGGGACACTCCCCGTGAACAGATTCCGAGTATTTCTACCGGCTCGTTAGGACTGGATATCGCGCTGGGAATTGGTGGACTTCCAAAAGGTCGAATCGTTGAGATCTATGGTCCTGAATCGTCCGGTAAAACCACATTGGCACTTCAGGTTATTGGCGAATGTCAGAAACAGGGTGGTACCTGTGCATTCATTGATGCAGAGCACGCCCTTGATCCCATCTATGCTGGAATTCTTGGCGTGGACGTAGACAACTTGTTGGTAAGCCAGCCGGATACCGGAGAACAGGCGCTGGAAATATGTGACATGATCGTCAGGTCCAGTGCAGTCGACGTGGTTGTTATAGATTCCGTTGCTGCATTGACTCCCAAAGCGGAGATTGAAGGTGAAATGGGCGATCACCACGTTGGCCTGCAGGCACGGCTCATGAGCCAGGCACTGCGCAAAATGGCAGGTAACATCAGTCAATCCAAAACACTTGTAATTTTCATCAATCAGATTCGTATGAAGATTGGTGTCATGTTCGGTAGCCCTGAAACCACCACCGGGGGCAATGCACTTAAGTTTTACGCGTCTGTTCGCCTGGATATTCGTCGCATCGGCGCAATTAAAGATGGCGACGAAGTCATAGGCAACGAAACCCGCGTGAAGGTCATTAAAAACAAAGTAGCACCGCCTTTCAAGCAAGCCGAGTTTCAGATTCTGTATAGCCAGGGGATCTATCGTCTGGCTGAAGTCATTGATCTGGGTGTAAAACTTGGGCTGGTGGATAAGGCAGGCGCCTGGTATAGCTACAAAGGCGACAGAATTGGACAGGGTAAGAAAAACGCGGCTGACTATCTCAGCGAAAATCCGGCGATCGCCGAGGAGATCGAGAAACAGATACGCGTTCAGTTGCTGAATAAAACCGAAGAGACCAGTGCTAAAGATGACGATAAGCCGGACAACGTCACGGCTCTCTCTTGATCAATGGCAGAGCCTTCAGCCGATGACTGAGCCTTCAGCCGATGACAGAATCCACGTCAACTTC
>JASJXV010000053.1 GCA_030123805.1 Gammaproteobacteria bacterium | reverse complement strand
TTTTCGGTTTGTTCGCCATCTCACCACGATAGTTCCCGGCACACCTTCCCGGTAAAGCCACACCAATGCTGATGTTGTCCTTATGAACATCCAGGCCGATGTAGGCACCATATTCCCTGTTAAACTCTTTTACCTTGATTGTGTCCAGCACACTATTTTCAACTCTCATTTCATCTGGGTTAAACTGTTTCATCCTGTCCTCCTCAATGTGGCTCTGCCACGTTATTGTTTCAACTTCATGGTAATCCACGATGTTGAGGTAGGACAGGTCAAATCATTATGTCTAGTTGGGCTATCTTTTTCATCCCGCCAGTGCCTCAAAACGTTGATCTATATCAACCAACAGCCTTTTGGATGACCTCGACTTTCCCCCTGGCTAAAAATATGGTTTATCCTGTAATCAGTGGTTGTACTCCATTTCCCCTGGTCGTATTCGGACTGGCGGTTCGGGATTTGCATGTCCAGATCACGAAACCCAGGAAAATAATAATGAAAGTGACGGTAAAGTTACTCGGTATCCTCGGAGATCTTGCAAAGACCGCAGGAAAAGGCCCCATTGAGCTTACGCTACCCCCCGGTGCAACTGCCGCTGATCTTCTCACCCAACTGTCTGATCGTTTCGGTAAGCCTTTTGGCGATCTGAAGCCAAAAGTATTCGTAAACGGCGAATTCATACCAGAGACCACTCTGCCATTGGCTGTATCCGGTTCAGATTCGACCAGTATTCAGGTGTTAATAACAAAACCCATCTCAGGTGGGTAGGAGAACAATATGCCATCTACTGCATCTAAACCCACCGCGAACAAGGACGACGTCTGGATCCCCAGTGTCTGTGGCATGTGCTACAACCAGTGCGGCATTCTGGCTCACCGGGTTGACGGCACATTGGTGAAAATAGAGGGTAATCCTGCCAGCCCATACGGCAATGGTCGTCTCTGTGCCCGTGGTCTTGCCGGTATTCAGGTGCTCTACGATCCGCACCGGGTTAATTATCCGCTCAAACGCACCAATCCGAACAAAGGTATTGGTGAGGATCCCCGTTGGCAGCGCATCGGCTGGGATGAAGCGATGGACATAGTCGTAGAGAAGCTGGCAGCCGTTCGCGACGATGACCCGGACAAGCTCTTTATGACCGGAACCGTGTTATCTCTGGCGCCTCTTAACCATACACTGGGAACTTTTATGCCCGCCTTTGGCAGTTCCAACATCCTTATCTCTGATGGTCATCAATGTGGTAATGCCGAGCACATTCTGGCCAGAACCCTGCACGCTTCGGTGACTACTAATCCGGACGTTGATTACACTAACTACCTGTTGTTATTTGGCTGTCAGCCGGGTCTTGGCACCTATTACGCTATGACAACCATGGCACAGAAAATTGCTGATGCCCGAGCGCGTGGCATGAAATTGGTGGTTGTGGACCCCTACCTCAGTACAGCGGCAGAGAAAGCGGACGAATGGGTGCCCATCAAACCCGGCAGCGATGGCGCGCTGGCCTGCGCCATGTTGAATCTTTTACTTAACGAATATGACATCTACGACAGGGGGTACCTTGAGCATCACACCGATGCCCCCTATCTGGTCGGTACAGATGGCTACTATCATCGAGACACCGACACCGGTAAACCCATGGTGTGGGACCTGGCTGCAGAAACAGCGCGCATATTCGATGATGAGGATCTCGTGCGTCCAGCCATTGTGGGTAGTTTCAAACTGGAAGCCGAAACCTTTAAACCAGCCTTTCAGATGTTAAAGGAGCGGGTCACCAAATGGACCCCGGAGCTAGCATCTGAAATTACCACCATACCGATTGATACCATCAGAAGACTCGCTCGGGAATTTGGAGAAGCAGCACAGGTTGGGAGTACCATCATGATTGATGGTGTGGAACTGCCATTTCGACCTGCCGCAACGCTCTATTTCAAAGGCGCCCATGGTCACGATAATGCCTGGCCAACATCTTTGGCCATTGAACTACTTTGTGAAGTGGTTGGTGCGAGTAATGTACCGGGTGGATTACTGGGTACCAATCCGGTTGCGTTTGGTCATCCCGATACAAAGCTGCCGAGATGGCAGCCCAAAGCGAGCAAGGACGGTCTGATAGAAGCGGGTACGCTAGGGAAAAACGAGCCCATGGGACCATCATCAAACTGGCCGCCAGAACCGACCGGCGCAGATACCGCCAGTTTAATTGACCTGATCGGGTGGCCGATAACTACCTGTACCGCTCCCGCTACGCTGAATGACCCGGAGAACTTTCCCTCCATAACCCGACCGGCAGTGCTGCTTAATTATGGGTCGAATCTGCTGATGAGCGCCGCCCAACCGGAAGCCTCCTTTGAAGCGTTTAAGGATGCCTTTGTGATCAATGTGAATATCTACTCGGACGAGACGGCCGAAGCACTGGCGGATATCGTGCTGCCCGATACCTGCTATCTGGAACGGCTGGATCCGGTACCCAACTGGCTGCGCCATCATCATCCTGTTGGTCTCGGTGACTGGGGCTATCAGATTCGCCAACCCATAGTAGAACCTATGTACGAGCGCCGCCATTTCTCGGAAGTCATGTTGGAAGTGAGCAGACGCCTTGGCATCACTGAAACCTTGAACCTGGCGACCAACCTCATGTACGGCCTGACAGCGCCGCAGTCATTGGCAGCAGATGAAGATTACACTCTGGAGGAAATTGGCGATCGGATTTATCAAAACTGGTTCGGACCCGAGCATGGGCTTGACTGGTTCCGCAAACACGGAGTACTGACCTGGCCAAAACAGGTGGAGGAAGTCTACTGGAAACCCTTCAGTGTTGGCCGCGCTCAAATCTATAATGAGTGGGTAGTTAGAAGCGGAGAGAAGATCAAACAGATTGCTGAAGAGCGGTCTTTGCCGGGAATAAAAACCGACGGGTTTGTGCCTTTACCGGATTGGTGGCCCTGTCGCGCGTTCGACCAACGGCCCGGTTATGATATGCAGGCCATTTACTACCGCGTACCCTGGCACAGCTTCTCGCAGACTTATTCCACTCCCTGGCTGGATGAAATTTCCCAGGGTGAGCAATACAGCTACTTTATATGTATAAACACCCAAACTGCAGCCACCAAAGGGTTAAACGACAATGATCTGGTAAGAATAGTCAGTGCCGATGGTGGCAACGTCGAAGGGCGACTTCGCTTGACCCAGGGTGTTCATCCCGGTGTATTGGCTATTGCCAACAACGGTGGCCACTGGGCGCACGGCTTGCCCTTTGCCAAAGGCAAAGGTGTTTTCTTTAATCAGCTTTTACCCATGGATCTTGAGCATATGGACCTGGTTTCACTGACCATGGATTGCGATGCCCGGGTTCGGATCGAAAAGGTGGGAGGCTGACATGCGACTAGGAATGGTTATCGATCTAAAGCGTTGCATCGGTTGTTATGGGTGCCAGATTGCCTGCAAGGCAGAAAATGGCACGCGACCCGGCACGACTTACGCCCGGGTACTGAAAAGAGAATTCGGCACCTACCCCAATGTCAAGAAGCAATCGTTGCCATTACTCTGCATGCATTGTGGTGATGCGCCTTGTATCGAGGTATGCCCAACCGGCGCCAGCCAGAAACGCAGTGATGGTATTGTTTTCATCGATGCCGATATGTGCGTTGGCTGCCGTGCCTGTATGATGGCATGTCCCTATGCTGCAAGGTATTTTCAGGATGAGGAGCGCAACTACTTTGGTGTTGGCATGGCACCTACCGCCTATGAAGTTTCCCGTTATCAGGATCATCAGTCAGGTGTCGTAGAAAAATGTGATTTCTGCCGCCACAGGTTAGATCAAGATAAGGAACCCGCATGTGTCGCTAACTGTATGTGCAAGGCGCGAATATTTGGTAATCTGGATGACCCGGAGAGTGAAGTGAGTCGTTTGATTAAAGAGGAATCCGGGTTTCAATTGAATGCCGAATGGGGTACTGATCCCTCTGTCTACTATCTACCGGCTGAGAGGTAGCCACTATGACGATATCTGAAACTCGGTCAATTTCTCGACAGATGACAAGCCAGCCAGATTATCTGGATCTTCGCAGGCAGGACCTTAATAGTACCTATCGCCCACAACGTGAGTGGATCGAAGGCCGTGGAATTCTGATTGTGATTGCACACTTTTTTGCTGGAATCGGCGCCGGCGCCTGGATTTTCTCGATACTGTTTGATTACAGGGTAGGCGAGATAATGGCTGTAGTCAGTATTGGGCTATCGGGTCTTGCTCATCTAGCGTTCCTGGGTCGGTGGCAGCGGTTTCTGCGTATTCTCGCAAGACCCAATAGTTCGTGGGTGAGCCGCGGAATGTGGGGGACTCTGCTGTATGGTATAGGCGCGCTGGTTTATTTTCTGCCCGGTGTCAGGGACACATTAATGGGCTCTATTTCTCTGGGTATTTCCCTCTTTGGCGTTACACTTGTGCTGTTGTGTTCCGGATATGTTTATTCAGTATCAAAAGCAATTCCGTTCTGGCACACAGTGCTTGTACCCATTCTCTATATTGCTTATGGGCTTCGTGGTGGAGTGGCATTACTCCTGGTTGCGGCAGTATTTGGTGGAAGTTCCCTGGATATCGACACCATGGAAACAATAAAACTTTGGGTACTGGCTTCTACGATAGTCCTTATTCTGTTTTACCTGATTATAGCTAACCGTTCCGGCGGTGCTGCCAGTTATTCTGTTCATGAGCTTGTCGCCGGGAGAATTTCCGTTGCATTTTACGGTGGCACTATTGGTATCGGCATTCTTGTTCCCCTGGCACTCGCAATTGGTCGAGAGTTTGGTTTAGCAGGTATGCTCACACTGGGGATTATTGGCTTTGCCTCATTAATTGGGGATTTTTACGTCAAGTATTGTGTTGTCAAAGCGGGGACTTATGTGCCCCTTGGCGATGCGGTTGGTCCTGTTTCGCCAAAGATCGTGTAGTTGAACAATGTGCAGGATTGATGAATTGTGCTCTGAATGGTTCTGCAGGTCTGTTGCATTACAGGTAGGGCGATGCTTGCATTGACGATTCGGTGGAAGATTGGCAACTTGCCATCGCAACTGTCCAGCAGATTGCTTAACAAATTGACGCGTAACACTCGCCTATTGCATGAGAAAGGTCCTTCATTGCGTTGATACCCGTAGCATGGCCACAATCAACGCTTGTATACTATGAACGGATCAGGAATTGTCCGTCCTTGAATTGCGAACCAGAGACGAGATTCATGGATCAAAATGAAAACATCCTGGACACAGTGTTGCAATACCACCAACGAAGCAAACACGGTTTCCAGCAGTTTGCTGATGCCCCCGGTTACATGGATTGGGCAAATCAGCCTGATCCTTATAGACGCTACGAAGGAGCAGAGCTGATCAGGCTTCCGCAGCGAACAGCTATCAAGTCTCCGGGCTACAGCGAAATTTATGCTGCTGCTGCAACACCCATACAGGTCATAAACCGGCAATCCATTGCCAACCTGTTTTTTCACAGCCTGGCCCTCTCGGCAGTGAAACAGGCGGGAGAGGCGCGCTGGGCGCTGCGGGTAAATCCTTCCAGTGGTAATTTGCACCCCACCGAAGCGTATTTGCTGTGTGGTGCCATTGATAGCCTGTGTGATGCCCCTATGTTGGCTCACTATGTACCTGAAGAACATGGTCTGGAAATCCGCTGCCACGTTCCGCTGTCACTCTGGCAGTCGTTAACGGACGCATTCACGCAGCCTGTCTTTTTTGTTTGTTTAACGAGTATATTCTGGCGGGAAGCCTGGAAATATGGCGAGCGCGCCTATCGCTACTGCCAGTTGGATCTTGGCCATGCCATTGCCACCGTTAGCCTGGCAGCAGCGTGCCTTGGTTGGTATTGTCGTTTGCTGCCGGGTTTGTCACAGCAACAATTGCGCGATCTGATGGCCTTGCCGTGTAATGATGATCCGGAGACTGAACAGCCCGGATGCCTATTGGCGATTAGCCCTGTGCAGCTTGCCCCCCGCGTCACCTCGTTGCCGACCATATCCGTCACCGCCTTCAAGAACCTGGCACAAACTGGCATCGTTAACCGATTGAGCCCAGATCATGTGCCCTGGCCAGAGATCAATGCAGTTGCCCGGGCCTGTGAGAAGCCGGTGACCCACTGCAAAGTAGCCCCTGGTGTGATGGCTGAAAGGATACCCGAACGTATGGCTTCAGGGCCAGATGCCTTCGCCATCATTCGCCACCGCCGTAGTGCTGTGGCTATGGATGCCAAGACGGCCATGTCAGCCACGAAATTCTACCGATTGTTGCAGCGAACTTTGCCGAACCGGGTCGCATGCCCCTACACCACGTTGGCCCTGCCGGTTAAAATTCATCTCCTGTTTTTTGTCCATCGGGTGACGGGTTTGTCTCCCGGTGTCTATCTGTTGCTCAGGGATATAGCCTGCAAGGCAAAGCTGCAACAATCCTTAAAACCCCATTTTGCCTGGCAAAAACCCGAAGCATGTCCAGCGGATCTACCCCTGTACCAACTGTTAGACGGGAATGCCGGTGACATCGCAATGCAGCTTTCCTGCCAGCAAGTCATTGCAGCTGAAGGCTGTTTCAGCCTCGGTATGCTGGCTGACTTCAGGCAGACATTGCAGGTGGAAGGAGTCTGGAGCTATCCACAGCTCTACTGGGAATGTGGTGTAGTCGGGCAGGTACTGTACCTCGAAGCAGAAGCCCTGGGCTTACAGGGAACAGGAATTGGTTGTTTCTTTGACGATCCTGTGCACGATTTCCTGGGTCTGGAATCCGATTGCTTCCAGATCCTCTACCACTTTACAGTGGGTGGTTCAATAAAGGATAAACGCTTGCTTACGCTACCGGCTTATGCGTAATCGACAGTGCAGAAACCTGGATGAAAGTTTTAATCCCATTCCGAGACGTCTACGCGACCCGGTCGGATGCGGACCACCGAATGCGGACCACCGAGCGGGGCCTTGTTGCAGATTTCTAAATTCCTACTCCGGAAGATTCTCGTAATAAGGAACAGCTGTTTCAGATTTCGGTTCACCGGCATCGTCGCCGCCACCCATCATGATACCCATGCTGGGCTCAATGACTTCCGGATCGATCGACACGTTGATACAGGGCGGCACTCTTGTTTCACGGGCGGCTTCCAGGGCACGTCGCAGTGCATCTTTTATTTCTGCGATGGTATCGGCTCGCTCACCTGCACCGCCAAAGGCCACACAGACCTGCTCGTAGTTTGAATCTTCGAGTTTTGTGATAACAGTGTGGTTATGACCAAACATAGCGCGCTGACCGTGCCATGACATACCCCGGGCAGGGCGATGTTTCGAATAAGTCCCATAGCAGCCGCCTCAACATTGACCTGGCCCATCTCAGCATGTTCTTCCCCTACCTCCGGTGGGTTGTTGTTGTGAGGCTTAGCCCGCCACATGTCAGTTTGCCAGATTCAATACCAACACTCGGCGATTCCCTGTAATAACCCTGCGAAAACACAGACTCACTCGACACTGAAGGTTCATTCTTGCTACCGTGGCGACAGACGAATGCAAAAACAAGGAGTAGACTATGAACGTTATTGTGGATCTCTGTGTGGTACCCATCGGAGTCGGTGTATCAGTTTCAGAATATGTCGTGGCATGCCAAGAAGTTCTTGCAGATGCAGGACTGTCCACCCGGCTGCATGCCTACGGTACTAATATTGAGGGGGATTGGGATGCGGTTTTTGCGGCTATCAAACGCTGCCATGAGGTAGTACATGAGATGGGGGCGCCACGAATCAGTACGACGATTAAGGTGGGTACTCGCAATGATCGTGAACAAACCATGCAGGACAAAATTGACAGTGTTGTGAGTAAACTGAACCCCTAGTTCACTCTCATGCCATTCTTGTACATCTTCTGGAACTGGATCTGGCCGTTCGCATTCCACTTAACCCATCTGCCATCTCTCTTGCCATCCTTGTAACTGGATTGCATGCGGACCTTGCCAGTCTCATACCAGCTAGTGGATGATCCGTCCTTCTTGCCGTTCTTGTAATGGATTTCTATTCTGGGTTGGCCGCTGTAGAACTTGCCACTAACTCTTCCGGTGAAGGGGGTAGTGGCATCATATTCGTAGCACAGACCATCGCGTTCTACCATCTGGGATTCGTCAATAATCTTCAGGTCTTCGCCGACGCCATGCCCACATATCGCAAACATTGCAACTGCAATTAACGGCAGGAATCTCATGGAGCCCTCCATTTTCGTATGTGTACGAAGCAAGTATAGTATTTCACTGCCAAATTCGCATGTCATGAATGATTTAAATCAATCTTCCGGGCAAAACCGTTCAATCAAGGAACTATCCCGTTCGCAGCGATTCAGCAGTGCTGCAGTCACTTAGTGTGAGTACTGTCGCGGGACCAGCTTCTGAACCTGGACACCTGATTTATCACTTCATTTTCCGTGAAATATCAACGGCAACACCCTCCCGGGTAACCACAAATACCTTATACGACAGGCTTCCTCTCACTTTGAGTAGACAGCCTTGCAGATGATTACCACCATAGGTTGATATCTCCTGCTTAATCCAAACCAGAGCCTGCTTGCAGTCATCAACTACTTGCCAAAGAATGTGGTGTACTGCCAGCTCTGCAGTTAACCGTCCTGCCAGTAAACTCAGTACAGCACCTTATGGAGTTGTTGTAGATCGGGTAGAAGAGATTCCAGGTATGTGTTGTATTTCAGACACGCACACAGCTAAAATTGTTAGCAGACCCATTGCGGAATAAGACCATGACAGATACACAGAACCATTCCTCGCTTGAAATCAATAAAAAAATCAAAGTCGCAGCAATTCAGATGCAGGCAGATTTAGGAAATGTTGAAAATAATCTGGCACGCGCAGAATCTCTGGTCCGAGAAGCCATAAGGTCGAATGCAAAATGGATTGTTCTTCCGGAATTTTTCACGTCAGCCGTTGCTTTTAATCGGTGCATGTTAGACGCGATATGTCCACTGGATGGTGCTCCAATGAAGTTGCTGCAGCGGCTGGCAAAGGAAGGGGATGCAATTGTCGGTGGTTCATACCTCGCTCTGCGTGGCGGTCATGCTTACAATACATTTGTTTTAGCTTTTCCTGACGGGACCACCTATTTGCATGATAAGGATCAGCCCACTATGTGGGAAAATTGCTACTACGTCGGCGGTGGTGATGACGGTGTACTCACAACTCCTGCGGGCCGCGTCGGCGTAGCATTATGCTGGGAGTTCATTCGCAGCAGGACGCCCAGGCGTTTGCAGGAAAAGGTTGATTTGATTGTTGGGGGATCCTGTTGGTGGACCGGTCCGGAAGAAGCCATCGCTGCAAACCCTGAGCCACATCTGGAAAACGTCGCACTACTTCACAGTACACCATCTCGCATAGCTAAAATGCTGGGTGTGCCGGTGATACATGCTTCTCACGCCGGGAAATGCGATGGTTTTTCTCCTCCAGATGAAACCAGACCCTTTCATTCGCACTTTGTGGGTGAAACCCAGATTATTGATGGCAGCGGCAATATACTGCAGTGTATGAGGCATGAGGACGGCGAAGGAATTATCACTGCAGAAATCGATATGGGTAAGGTTCAAGGTGAGCACGAAGAGATTCCGGATTCATTCTGGATTCCCCAATTACCTGAAATCAGCTTGAGATTGTGGGAAGAACAAAACAGATTCGGTCGTGAGTACTATCAGAAGACGACTTTGCCTTATCTTGCTGAACGCTTCGGACGGGTTATCCAGGATTAGGAGGCTTTCACGAGCATTCTCAAATGCGCTGGCAACCCCGCCCAATCCGAGTTCATCACTCTTTTTTACCTTACCTCCTGCCAAGAGAATCATGAAATTGGCGTAAGCCGTGTGTACTGAGTTGCGACAACCCATCTATGTCCTTACACCATTCTTTGGTCTACTTAAAGTACAGGCGGGTCGGTGCACCTTCTCTGCTGCCAATCCGGGGTCCGCACTATTTCCCTCGGCAAGAGCTAATAAAAAAGGCTGAAGTGATCTAGATCACATACAAATCGAAGTGTGTAATTGTAGAATTGTATTTATTCCACAATGTGTGGCTAGCAGAGAGTTCGTCCGGTTAGATTTTTTGTTTGCAGCTCCCGAATATCTGAGGATGTCGTGTGGAAACGACCCGGCAGGTGAGTCAGTCGAACGGTATCGAGCGGGACGCAAATTCAAGACCTGACGTATCGAATCTAATGAGAGCAATGGACTGTTGTTGTTAGATCCACCGAAGCCTCCGCTTCCGCGGGGGCTTCATTGTGCCTGTATCTTACAGGTTACACGGCGAATCGAGCCACCCCGATTGACCGCTCATTGCGCTCTATAAATAACTCGTACCGGGTTTCGATGACCAATTGCGGTGTGTATCCGGTGCAAAGCAACCTGCAAGACGCACTCAAATGCCAGAAACAATCAAACACTTCACTGCATAAAGGGGGCTGATTAAAGGGCAAAGCAGGTAATATTTCTACCTGTTCGAGTTTACCTGTTCAGGAATCTGACTGATTATTCGAAGCCGCCAACCGGGCACGCAACTCCCGCTCAATGCACCGCCACAGCTCGGCAGCTTCCAGGTCACCTCGATTGGCCAATTCGTTCGCCCGAATAGCCGCCTGATGCGCCGAGTCCTCACCAAAGCGTTGCAGCAGTGTCTCAACCGCATGAATTATTTCAGAAGTGTCGTTTGAGCCCAATAACATCACTCCTTGATGCAGGATACAGATACTCCTTCACACATCGCTCAGCGCTTAATGGGGTGATGTTAGGTTACGCTTGACATTCTGCTTATGATGTACATCACACCTGGCATGATTTAGATCAAAATAACCTGCATTATTGTGCAATTTTGATGGCGTCAAATCTTGCCGATGATATTATATCGTTGCCGTTGCAATCGCGTGGCGCAGGGGCAGGTTTGCATTCGTCATCGGCGGATCCAGGCGTATGAAATAGACAGGTATGCGATTATGGTAAATCGTCGACAGCCAGTTTCGAACTGCATTAATAGTCAGTTTAGAAATGCTGCTGAGTGGTGTGCTCTGAGTGATGTGGATCTAAAAGCAGTTGAAGCAGTTGCAATCTGCCGGGAGTATGATGTTGGGGATGTCATATTCAATGAAAATGACCCATGCCGCGGCGTCTATTTCGTAACATCCGGCCTGGTGGGTATCCGCAAAGCGGGACTTGAAGGTGATTCCACTCTCCTGAAAATCGCATACCCTAATGAAACACTGGGCTATAGGCCACTTCTGGCTGGGCAGTGTCATCGGGCGACCGCCGAAATTCTAAAACCCGGCCTTATATGTTTTATCAACTCAGCGACGGTTCTGCCAATGATTGAACACAATCCGGCGCTGGGACTTAATTTCCTGCAGCGTGCAACCAGGGAATTGGGCGATGCCGAGGAACGCTTCCACAAAACGGTGACCTTAACACTGCGGGCCCGTTTCGCCCACCTGCTGATGCTATTGAAAGACAGATGCGGGCACTCTTCTGACAATGGTAAATTTATTCTCGAGTTGCCCGTATCAAGAGGCGATCTGGCTGCCATGCTAGGCGTGCGCCGAGAGTCAGTTTCCCGGGTCATACACGAACTTGAACAAGAGGGTGTCACGCATTTCACTGATCGCCATGTGGAAGTTGCCAATGCGGATCACCTGATCGATGAGTTTAGAGCCTAATCGATACTCAGCGCTGAACTTAAAAGCGATCAGAAAATCGGTGTTTCTCCAACTCTGCAAAAACACCAAAATGATCACAATAGGTTTATTTTATTTATCTCGAGCGCAAAATCTGCCAAGGAATCTTTAATCGCCTAAATAACAGGTCCAGTAAAGTAGTGTGGGATTGTTGTCCTCAGGAATCTTCTATTGCGCTGTTTCCGATTCCCGTTTCCTTTGATCCAAGACCAGTCGAATCCGGACATATTCCTCTTCACCCAGAGTGAATCGCGAGAACAGCCAGGCACCCAGCAGATAACACACAAATGGGAACAGACCGTACAAAAGAACAATCGCAATCTGAACCTGCATGGTCTGCTCCTGATTAGGCACAAATCCAGAGAACTGCAGTACGTATCCCGTCAATATCACCATCACACCCGTTGCACACTTGTACACAAAATTCCATACGGCAAAGTATGATCCTTCCTTACGTTCCCCGGTCAGGTATTCATCATAATCGATGATGTCAGTTTGCACAGAAGGTCCGATGGTACCCCCACAACCTGCTGCCGCTCCAGCAAAGACAGCGGCTGTAAATATCCACCAGGCCCTGCTTTCAAGTTCCAGAAAGGGTAGAAATATCATGGCACCGAATGCTATAGCAGTAACTATCATGGAAAATATCCACAAGCGAACTTTGCCAAATCGGCGTGAGAGTGGTAACCACAAAGGTACTGAAATTGTAGATGGGATCATATACGCAAGTATAATGGCCGGGCCGAGCATAGGGTTACCAATAACATAGGAAGCCACATAAAGGGTTAGTACTCCGATGGTGGCTGCGCCTACATGCTCAACGAAACTGACAATGATCAGCAATCTGGCATGGCGGTTTCTCCATACATCCCTGAATGCGTGATAAGGGTTTCCGGTAATCCTTCCCTGAAAATCGTCCCGTTCTCGCAATCGCCAAACCGCATAGGCGATCAAAACTGCGGTGATTATCGACGCTATTACACTGAGATTCATAGCCGTTTGCCGAACGACTAGAGGTCCTTCTTTTTCAGCGTTGATAAATAGCTGCATGCTTGCAACTGCGAGAATGGAACCTATTGTAAATGCAACATGTCGCAAGCCATACAAACGACTACGTTCATGATAGTTAGATGTCAGTTCTGCGCCTAACGACATGTGAGGAACAATGAATAACGTCATTGCGGAGTAGAAGGCGATGATCCCTACTGCCATCCATACAGTCAGCCAACTCCCCGACAGCGCGACCGGCGGTGAGAACACCATCATAAATGTAAGCGCAATGGGCAGGATACTGATTAACAACCACAATCTGCGGCGACCCAGCTTGTGGATTGTTCTGTCGCTCAGGTATCCGGCAAACGGGTCGGAGATGGCATCCCAAATACGCGAGATTCCAAAGATTGTTCCCATTACAGCCGGTGCAATCAATAATACATCGGTGGAGAACTTCATGATGTAAAGTGACAGGAGCAGGTACATATAACCTGCACCAATACCTGGCGCACCGTATGCGGTGATCGTGTTCCAGCCCAGTCTTTCTGCTACCGGGATACTACTCGATGGGTACAACTGTTGATCACTTTCAGCCATCTATCTCACTGGTGTTCAGGGTGCGATATCAAGCCCCTCAATCTCTCATCCCACGCGTACCAATTCCACCTCACTCTCTAAATCATCGGTATGATCTCGGATACTCAGCAGACATTTAACCAGGTGATCCCGGTCTTCCAGGGTCAAACCGCGAAACACGCCGGAATCGACCAATTCACCGGACAGCTGCATTTTAGGTATGATTTCCTGAGCAGAATCACTGAGAAAAATGCGCTTGATACGGCGATCTTTTGGATCATCCCTTCGTTCCACCAGGCCTTTCGATTCCATGCGATCCACAAGGCCCGTAACCGCCATGCGCCCAATTTCCAGT
This sequence comes from Gammaproteobacteria bacterium, assembly GCA_030123805.1. Taxonomy (GTDB): domain Bacteria; phylum Pseudomonadota; class Gammaproteobacteria; order Pseudomonadales; family Azotimanducaceae; genus JASJXV01. The sequence continues at coordinate 7,143 of JASJXV010000053.1, read as the reverse complement.
TTGTCCGCCAGCCCGGTTTGAGCTATGCCCGGATCTCTAGCCACATAGACAATCACACACCATTGCGATCTGGTTAAGCCCAACGGTTCCATCTGTTTGTCGAAAGCTCTGGCAACACGACGGGAAACATCGTGTAACAAGAAGCTGAGACTCCCATTTTTTTTGTAATTTTCTTCGGAACTCATTTCTTATTCACCTATTTTTTATTTTTTTGACAGGTTGCAATGACATCATAGCCCACATGACCTTATAAACGGAAGCATAGACCGCTGAGCCAAGTATCTTCAAGTTGTGGCAATGCTCAGACAACACCTCTCATGCGACGTGCAGAGATATTTGCCGTAGCTTCAACCAGTCTGATAGTGACTCTGGTGATGGGTTCAAGGCTGGGTTTGTGAATTTTGTCCAGGGTATCCATACTATCGAATAGATAAAAAGGTGCCGTGAGATAATTTACCAATGGCACACCGGCCAAATGGAAAGCCCCACCATCAGTCGTTGGCCTGTCGCCAAATGTATCGGGCGGGATTATTAATGCTCTATCCACGCCTTCCGCTCGCAGGGCATCAACAACAGCTTGCTGCAACTCAGGATTACGGCTAGTGAAAAACCATCTCGGTTCCGGGAATCCAGTGGGTTCTAATTTACCCTCTTGCTCTCTGAATTCTGCAGCTGCATGCTCCAAATGTATCTCCAGAACAATCTGCTCGAGCTCCTCCTGGTGTGCCCGGATAAATTCAAGACATCCGGCACCACCCGCCATGTGACCCGCGTTGAGGAGAAATTGCAAATTATGTGGTCTGCCTGATTGTGGCACTCTTGACCAATAATGGGCTTGCGCATACACCAAAGCCATCCCTGAGGCATCCTCAACCGCAGATGACCAAGGGCCATCATGATGCGAACCAACAATTACCTTCTCATCATCCACGCCTGGAAGTTCACCAACTATGTTATGGCAGGTGATCATTTCTCTTTCGGCTAGAAGGGTCAGCTGTATCCGCACGACTCCCCGTTTTAACGCAGCAACCAGACGAATGCCATCACTACCCCGGATCCAGACGCCGGGAATTGGACGCTCCACACCATCATAGGGGACATAGTAGTCACAGGAATCTCCGGGATAACCCGCTAAGATACCGATAAAAGCCTCTGCTCCGGCTGCCATGGCGGGCTCCATCACCTCCTGAATCAATCCAGAAAAGGGTAAAATCTGGGTTTGTTGTCTTAGTGTTTCACTGGAATCCAGAATTATTCCCCCGGAATGGACTTCCAATTCAATATCCCGATTCAGATCGTCCAGCTGTTCCCCACCGTCAACCAGTAGAGTTGGGGGTACCTGCATCAACGGAAGACTATGCAACGCTGCCCGACCATTGACGGCCATTGCATTACCCTCTTCATAGAGAGCGAGTTCAATCTCGAGTTTGTCTACAGGAGCAGAATGGGGTAATGGAAAACACTCGATCTGGAATTGATCTTCATTCGTAATCACTGTCAGCGAACAATCCTGCGGCTTCCAATAGGGTAGCGGTACCGGTTCCATGTGCACATTATCCAAACCCGCCTGCTGAAACACTGCAAGTGAATAACTCTCTGCCTGTACATCGGCTGGATAGCCTGGTCGCCTGATTCCCCAACTGAATATCTCTTCTATCCAGCCGTAAATCTGCTCGCAATCAGGTATCAACTCCTGCTGCATTTCTTTATCCTTCAGGTAAATTTCATTTTAACCAGGCCGAAGAGGAACTGCAGTTGCTGATATTTTGTCTCTGCTATGGCAGCATCAGATACTGAAGTTCAGCTTGCCTCTGTGTGAACGTGCGCTGCTACCCGGTTTCTGCCCTGCTCTATCGCGTATTTCAATGCGATGACCGCGCGGCCATAATGGTCGTCATCTTCACCTGAATCAGTGTATTCGGCAACTCCAACCGATGCAGTGACTTCGATCGGATCCTCTTCAGAAACCTGTATCTGGCTGATGAGTTGGCTAACACGACTCAATGTGGCGATTGACTCCACCTCATTTGCACCCGGCAATATGATGCCAAATTGAGCGCCTTCTACCCGGGCAACACTGTCAACCTCTCGCACAGCTGACTTGACGATACTGGCAGTCAGTTTGAGGATTTCCTCAGCCTTCGCAGTACCATAGTGTTCAGACAGTTCATCAAATTTATCCAGTTCAGCAGCACACACCGTAAAAGTATACTCACCACGTTCAGCCATTCCCCGATGATGCTGCACAAGTTCGAGAAAGTGACGCCGGTTGTAACATCCAGTCACATCATCCAGCGTATTAACTTCCGTCAGCTTATTCTCGGTCCGGGTTAACCTGTTCTGGATTGTTTCAATCTTGCGCTCCTGGGTGTGAGCCTCCTTAATCAAACCGGCAATTGATTGCTTCATGATAAGCGAGATCACCACCGCCATGCCGACCATTACAGCAGCCATAATCAGCATATTGTTTGTGGAGATGGGTACTGCAACCACCATAACTACAATCGCAGTCATGGTGATTAATACAACTGAGATGATAGAGTTCTTCATGCAATATTGAGTCCCAGTCTGTTATTGGCACGAACCGCTGGATTTTATACAACCACCTCTCAGGCAAAAAAACAAGCTTTAATCTACCGTCGGTCGCCTGAATATCGATTTTCCGATTTCGTCCTGGTGTTACCTGACTCATGCCATGTTGGCTGGTTGCTACTTCTCACTAGGGGTACGTCGAAAAGGCCAACTCCCTGGCAGTAATAAACTCAAGCAGCACGGCCTGGCCATTTTTTGTAGCTTCAATTCCCCTTTTAACGGCGGGAATTATCTCTGCCGGATCGGTTATTCTTTCACCATGAGCACCGAAAGCCTTCGCCATATCTGCATAGTTTCCAGAGATATCAGTACTTCCATATTTCTCCTGGGCAACTTGCATGATCGGTATTTCAATTGCCATGGAGGAATTGTTAAACAATATTGACAGTATCGGTAGATTCTCACGCACACAGGTTTCAAAATCCATACCTGTAAAACCGATGGCTGCATCGCCCCAAACATTAATGCACAGCGCATCAGGCCGGGCAAGTTTTGCCCCCATGGCCAAGCCTAATCCGTACCCTAATTGCGTGGTCTTGCCCCACCCTATGTAGCTAAGTGGTACCTTACTCTCCCAAAAAGGAGATATCTGGTCCCTTGGACTACCTGCATCATGGGTGATGATGGTGTTCTCCCCATCGACCGTATGCATCAGGTCCCATAGGACGCGGTAGGGTGTTATCGGTGATTCATTGGAAGTCAACTTGGGCATCCACTCGCTTAACCATGCTTCCTTCGTGGATTTAATTGCAGCGGGTACTGTCTCGCGACGTTTTTCTGCCTGCGCACTGTCTTGGTTCTTCAAGGCTTCAAGCAACGCTTTTAGTGTTAACTTTGCATCACCTAACAAGGCATATTGCACGGGTACATCCTTGTTCAGATCCATTGGATCAAGGGTTGCATGAATTATCTTTTTGCCTTTTGGCATCTGTACTCCGAAAGCGGTCAAGGCAAAACTGCACCCAATACCGAAAATCACATCAGCATCATGAAGAAACTCAGAGACCGCTCTTGGCAGCGTTCGACCGCCTGAACCCAGCGACAAGGGATGGTCTTCGGGAAAAGCACTCTTGCCTTCCAAACTGGTCGTGACCGGGATATGCATCAGCTCCGCCAGTTCCTTTAGTTCTTGCCACGCTTCCGCGTAGTGCACCCCTTGACCGGCATAGATCACCGGCTTCTCCGCGCTTGCCAGGACTTCTGCTACCTCCACTACGGCCGCAGGATCTGGTGCCGTTCGCGCCGAAAAGCTTTTGACATATCGAGAAATATCCACCTCTTCGCCAAATACATCCAGCGGAATTTCCACCAGTACCGGACCGGGACGGCCATTTCGCAGTTGTGCGAACGCACGGCGCATAATATCCGGTAACGATCTACCCATGGTGACGGGTTCCGCCCATTTGGTGATATGTTTCATGTTGAGGGTGGAATTGAAGTTGGGGTAGTAGTTAGCCAATCGCCGTTGGTAACCTGCTGGCATCACAAGAATGGGCACGGATTCGCTGAATGCCTGGGCAACACCGCCAAATGCATTTTCTGAACCAGGTCCATGTTGCATAACGAAAACGCCGATATCGTTACCCGAACTTAACCGACTCACCGCATCCGCCATATGTAAACCAACTCTTTCCTGACGGACAATGACTGTTCTGATGTCTGCTTCTGCTGCTGCTTCAATAATGGGATTCACCGGGTACCCTATTATGAATTTGACACCTTCCTGCTTCAATATTTCGACTATGGCACTCGCAACATTCATCTCTTTCTCCACTCTAAATTATTCTGTCAGCCCAGATTAGAAACCACCTGTTTATCGATTGGGTCCTCTGTCCATTGGATACGGTTGCCATCTTTCCAGATCAACCCTGGGCAACACTGTTGGATTGACGCAACTCATGGGCCAGCGTCCCTGCAAGGCCAGCGACACTTCCCTGCCGGTTCGGCGCCGGGTTTCTGTCCGCATGCGAGTTGTTGCGGATGCTGCATGCGGGGTGATGATGACGTTGTCCATTGACAATAAGGGATTGTCCGGCGCTGGAGGTTCCGTCTCCAAAACATCCAGGCCCGCTGCTGCAATTTCGCCCTGTTGCAATGCCTTGATCAGAGCGGCTTCATCCACTGCCGGTCCCCTGCCTGTATTCACCAGCACCGCTGTATTTTTCATTGCTTTGAATTGTGCTTCACCCATCATTTTACGGGTTTCTTCGTTGAGAGGAGGATGTATGGACAGGTAGTCAGCTCGTTCCAACAGTTCCCCAAAGGAGACCGGTTCGACACCTTCACCGGTCATTTTCAGTTCCGTAACATATGGGTCATAGGCAATAATATGAAAACCAAACGCTTTTGCTCGTCTCGCCACTGCCCGGGCAACATTACCAAATGACAGCAAGCCCAGTGTCTGCCCCCAAAGGCGTGGTACGTGATTCAGCAGCGGCCTGCCTTTGTACCAATCGCCATTGCTTGACATCTTGTCCATCAACTTGACCCTTCTTGCTGATGCTAACAATAACATCATGGCATGATCCGCCACCTCTTCTGTAAATACGTCAGGCACATTGGTAACGACAATGCCAGCTTCGGTTGCAGCCTCTACATCCACCATATCCACACCGACGCTGCCGACACCGATAACTACACACTTATCCAATCCCCGGATAATTTTCTCGCTGATCATGATTCCCCAGGAGGTGATCAGGGCATCAGCGTCTTTTGCTCCTGCAATGAACGATGCCTCACTGTCTGCTTCTACTTCCACTATCTCTGCCCCAATAGGGGTCAGCGCTTCCAATTCCAGCGAATAGCGCTCTCTTACAGGCGCCTCATTTGCCACTGCTGGCAGTTGCACTACAACTTTTTTACTTCCGGACATAGTCATTCCCGAGTTGATTAATTCGTATTGAGACAGGCATTATAGCTAGTTCTTGTCCGAAGTCGAAATTCGCAGGGGCTAGTTCCTTCGTATGTGTTTGATTTGTATGCCTAACAGTTATTTGATATTGTGCATATTGGCAAATTTTATCTGTTTCCCGACAGGACCTAGCTATATGGGTTCCTTCTTACAGTGAAGGTTTTATCAGCAGCAAGGAGAAGTACGATTAAGGAGCACTTATGCAGCGCTGGCGTATCGGTAAGTCTACAGTCACTCGAATTGAGGAGTTGATGGGTCCTCTGTTCGACCCAGAGCAGTTTTTCCCTGCTTATGATAAGGACATCATTGATAAACACAGGGATTGGTTGTTCCCCAATCACATGCATGAATCGGGTCGTATTATTGCCAGTATGCATTCCTGGCTAATTGAAACTCCCCACCACAAGATTCTGGTCGATTCATGCATTGGTAACGATAAGGACAGAATGCCATTTCGGGATTGGCATGCGATGCAGACACCTTATCTGGCGAATTTTACACAAACCGGGATCACACCAGAACAAATAGACTATGTAATGTGCACGCATCTTCACATAGATCACGTTGGCTGGAACACGCGGCTAAAGGGCGGTCAGTGGGTACCCACATTTCCAAACGCAAAGTATCTGTTTTCCCGGACCGAATTCGAATTCTGGGAACAACAACGCAAACAGGAAAATCCGGATCAATTTAATGCGGTAAATAACAAGACCTTCGATGACAGTGTGCTGCCGATCATGCATCTGGCGGAATTAATCGAAGGCGAACTGGACCTGATCGATGATCTGTTACATATAAAACCTGCACCTGGACATACCCCGGGTAGCATTACCCTGTCTCTCACGGATTCAAACCAGGAAGCACTTTTTACCGGCGATATCTGCCATCACCCTATTCAGGTTTATGCACCGGAATGGAATAGCGCATTCTGCGAGTTACCGGATCAGGCCAGGGAAACCCGAAGGGAAGTTTTGAATTATTGCTGCAGCGGCGATGTATTAATGATGCCTGCCCACTTTGGCCCCGGTCATGCTGGCCACGTGATCGCATCGAACAGCGGTTTTGCATTCAGTTTCATAGATGGGGACTGAACAATCTCGAAATCCGCAAGCATAAATGCAACAATTCAAAGCGTAATGAGCTACTCGTAGCGGGAAATACCTTTGATAAACATAAAATTGCTTTGTGCCACAATGCTGATTGTGCAATCCGGGTCAATATTTGCGGAGCAATCCACGCATAAGTCCCCGCATAAAAAAGTGCAGGCCGCTCTTGATTGGGAACTTCCGGTTAATAGCTGCTTAAAGCCAAGAAAGCCGGGATCTGGCATAGCCATCGTTGATGCTGAAGGCACCACAAGAAGCTTTGATGTGGACAGCTACGAACTGGGGAGATACCAGCGCAAGGAGAAACGCTGGAAAAACTGTGTCGCCAAGTACAAGAAAAAGCTGATGAAGGATTTTGAGAATTTAAGAAATTGTGCTCAATATGGCTTGACAAAAAAACAGGCTGAAATTGTTCTGACGAAGATGGCGATAATTCAATCCGTTTACGTGTCACCCGAGGGAATAGTCGAACCTACCGAAGACATATCCGGACCTCCAGAATAAAACCCTGATCAAAAAAGACGATGCGGAACA
>JASJXV010000052.1 GCA_030123805.1 Gammaproteobacteria bacterium | reverse complement strand
GGCACCGATCGTCGCCAGGTCAATTGCCGTGCCGCTCTCCGTTAACTCGTCTTCCAGTTCCCCGGCCAGCGAGGCGATATCCTGTTCCCCGCTGTAGGCAATGCCGAGGATGTCCAATAGTTCTGACTCTCTCACGACGGCGAGTTTCAATGGCTTTTTTAGCAACCGGGTGAGTTCATCGATGCAAAAAATATCAGTGGGGTCAACCATTCCCAACAGGAAGCCGTCATTATCTTCTCGCAGAATAATCACTCGAAAACGACGCGCCAGAACTTCCGGCAACTGCTGTACCAGGTTGCTGTCAAATCGAAACTGCTTTAGTTCGATAAATGGGATCTCGAGTTGTTCGGAAAGCAGTGCAAGCACATCATTTTCCCCGACCATGTCGAGTCTGATGAGGGTCTGCCCAAGTTTACGGCCCGTAAGCTTCTGCTCCTCCAGGGCTTGCTCTAATTGATTCTCAGTGATCAACTTACGAGAGACCAGCAGGTCACCCAGGCGGATGCGTTTTTTGCTCGTAACGGCTGCCATGTTACTAATCCAGTTCCTTGTCCCGTCCAATCCACGAATACACTCACAGATATGCGGGCTAATCCTGAAACATCTGCAGTTTATGACAGATTCTTCATAATTGCACCACACAGAGGTTCATAATCACCATACAGCGCAGACTGTCCGGGGTGGTGTTCGTATTGACTTTCAAGGCATTGTTGGTATGCTTTTGAGGTCTGGAATGCGTATAAAACAGAGAAAACAGGGACACAAATCATGAGTATTCGCACCTTTCTTTTCTGTGATGTATGTAATCCCAGGGGGATCCGTACCCCTGAACAAAGACGGGACATGCAGCGCAGAGATACGCATGGACGCAGAATCAGCGATGGCAGAAGCTGGTTTGAGGGTGATTTAGAGCAAGCTGTGAATGAGAATGACTGGGTAGCCACGGAGGCTGGATTATATGTCTGCCCAAGCTGCGACGCAAAAGGGCTGCGCGCGGATAACGTGAATCGAGAGTCGACGTCAGGCTTACGCAGTTTTGTGTTCTGCGATTGCTGCAATCCCCAGGGCTTTCGCTTTGTGGAAAGTCGAAGAAATGAAGACCGCTCGGTGCGGACGGGCAGACGTCTGACAGATGGACGCGCCTGGCTGGATGCAACTACCCGTGAGGTAATACTGGAGAAGAACTGGGTCGTCACGGATGACGACAAACACTACTGTCCCCAGTGTATAGAGCAACATCCCTCGCTGGCCGGGCCTGACAGGTAAACTCCAGATCGCAAACCTGGTCAGGATGTTGAGCACTGAGTATCGGCTAGGAAGCTGATCCAGATAGCCGAACCCGCCTGCTGATTTCAGGCACAACACCAGTCAAGGCCTCATCCCCCATTGAACCGGCCCTTTTAACTCCTCTAATAATGGTTCGATCCACTCAATCCACTGGCACAACTTGCTTCTGGTTTGTCTGGGATCAATCAGGTCGTGAATCGAAAAACTTTCCATCAAAGGAAACGGCGATCTGCCCTTGCTCAGCATCTCTTCCAGTTCCTTGCGTTTGGCGTCGGGATCGTCTGCGGCTGCTATCTCACGATGAAAAGCCACTGCAACACCACCTTCGATCGGTAACGCGCCCATTTCATAGGAAGGCCAGGCCAGTTTGTAGGTATTCGGTGCAAAATGGGCTGCCGATGCCACGCCAAATGATTTGTGCACCGCTATTGTTGCCCAGGGCACAGTGGACTGGACAGCAGCGCATACTGCGGCCATGCCATAGCGGATGGCACCTTCCTTTTCTGCCTGCGGTCCAATCATAAATCCCGGCTCATCCAGAAAATTGACCATGGGTAGGTGAAAAGTATCGCAGAGTTCCATCATCCGCCGTGCTTTCTGGGAACCCTGGGCGGTCATGGCGCCTGCATAATGCATGCAATCATTGGCAATAATCCCAACCACAGCGCCACTGATTCGTCCCAGGCCGATGATCTGGCCGCGACCATATCGAGGCGAGATTTCAAAGAACGAACCCTGGTCCAGTACATGTTCAATGACCTCTCGCATCTTGAAGGGGATGCGACTGCTTTTTGGCACAATGTCGAGTAAGGCTTCTGCAGCTCGGTCAGGGTCATCGTCGCTGGCTATTCTTTCCGGGAGCTGCCATATATTCTGCGGCATATAACTCAAAAACTGCCGCATCAGTGCAAATGCATGCGCTTCACTATCCGCAACGTTATCGACCAGTCCGCTGCGACTGTGAATATGCGATCCGCCCAGTTCGTTCTTGGTCATACTGATGCCCAACGCACGCTCCACCACGGCAGGACCCGCGACCAGGACCTGAGAAGTCTCCTTCACCATCACCGAAAAATGTGAAGCAACCAATCTACCCGCGGGAAATCCAGCCACAGGTCCCATGGCGCCGGAGACCACAGGCACCTCGTTCATGGCCCGTGCGATAATTCTGAAGCGTGGTTCGGCATTCACAGGGGACCCGACAGTTGCCGGTCTTTTACCATCACCCGATGCACCGGCAACACTGCCGCCACCCCCCTCCAGCAGACGGATCAGTGGCACCTTGAACTGGACTGCCAGTTCCTCCGCATAGACGCTCTTGCGCAGTCCAGCGGCATTGGGGGATCCTCCCTTGAGCGTGAAATCCTCTCCACCGATAACGATTCTTCTGCCGTTGACCTTGCCAAAACCAACCACGTAGTTTGCGGGATGAAACGATTTGATTTCGCCGTCTGCATCGAATTCGGCAAATCCTGCCCCTTCGCCATGTTCTTCAAAGCTGCCTTTTTCAACGACTCCCTCAATACGCTCCCGAATAGTCAGGCGCCCTTTGGCATGATGAATCTTAATAGCCTCCGGACCGCCCTGTTGTTTCGCCAATAGGCGGCGCTGCTCAATTTCCGATACATCTTTTTGCCAACTCATAGTGAATCCTGATACTGATGTGATTGCATTTATTTAAGAGTTGCAGGATATAACATTTACGCTTTCTCTACACATACAGCACAAAATTCGGCAATATGTCATGCATAACCATCAAAGAGGAACTGATCCATGGGGAGAGTACAAGACAAGGTTGCATTAGTCACCGGCGGTGCTATGGGTATCGGTAAGGCCTGCGCCATGACATTGGCCCGGGAAGGCGCCAGAGTACTGGTTACAGATGTTCAGGATGCAGATGGCAAAGCCGTTGTTGAAGAAATTAACGCATCCGGAGGCGAAGCCCGATACAGCCATCACGATGTAACCCAGGAGCAGCAGTGGCAGTCGGTGATTGCCGAAGTTCTGGCAGCATACGATCGTCTAGACCTGCTGGTGAACAATGCGGGTATTGCCATTGCGGCAGCGTCCATCACGGAGATGTCGCTGGAGGATTTCCAGAGACAGAATGCCGTCAACCTGGATGGTGTATTTCTAGGCATGAAGTACTGCATTCCGGTTATGGTTGAAAACGGTGGCGGTTCGATCATTAATATGTCCTCGGTAGCAGGTCTCAAAGGCAGTGCCAATTTGGCTGCCTATAGTATGACCAAAGGTGGCGTACGATTATTGAGCAAATCTGTCGCCATCGAATGCGCCCAGGCGGGGAACGGAATTCGTGTAAATTCAGTCCATCCCGGGATCATCGACACCGCAATTTGGGACAAGATGATGCTCAACCCTGATAGCGGCGCCAATACCGTAGACAGAGACGGCATCGCAATGGCTATGGTTCCAGGCGCAAAGCTGGGTTCTCCTCAGGATATTGCCAATGGTGTACTGCACCTGGCATCAGATGATTCAAGTTACATGACCGGCATGGAGTTCGTTATTGACCACGGATTAACGGCATAACTCAACCGTCGTTGCTGAGCTCCCGGTTTGGAAATTACAATTCCAGTGAAATGTCGTCAATTTTTAGATAGAAATATTGGCCGCTTTCTGTTACTTTGTGCGTCGAATTTTTGCAGGTCTCAAAATACAAAATCAATAAGATTATTATTGGATAAAAACAGGCGGAAACGCCTTAAAACCTCAATAGTTTTCCAACAATAATATAGTGAAGACCAGCACACATCCTGAACGAATCATCCCAACAGGATTATTGCTGGCGGTCGTATTGTGTTGGCTAACAAAACTGATGTACTTAAAACCAAGTCGTAACGAGGTGGCTTATGCGCATAGCAGTACCATCGGAAACCTACCCGGGCGAACGACGTGTCGCTCTCATCCCGGATTCAGTAAAGGCGCTGAAAAGCCTGGGTGCAGAGGTGCATGTTCAATCTGATCTGGGCGTAGAATCGGGTTTCAGCAACAAAGAATATGAAGCTGCCGGTGCTATTGTCACCGGTGATCGCAGCAAGCTTTTAGCAACTGGCGATATTGTGCTGCGGGTACGGAAACCAACAATGGAGGAAGTAGCACAACTTAAAGAGGGTGCAATCCACATCAGCTATCTTGATCCCTTTAACGATCAGGAGCTCGTTACGGCACTTGCAGGACAGGGCGTGAGCGCCATAAGCATGGAGATGATTCCCCGTACTACACGGGCTCAGAAGATGGATGCCCTTAGTTCACAGGCAAGCCTGGCAGGTTATGTGATGGTGCTGCTGGCCGCAGACAAGTTGGATAGCATCTTCCCAATGATGATGACGCCATCAGGCACGATTCCTCCGGCCAGGGTATTCATTATCGGCGCTGGCGTGGCGGGACTCCAGGCCATAGCGACAGCTAAGCGGCTAGGTGCAAGAGTGGAAGCATTTGACACACGTCCGGTCGTAGCCGAACAAGTGCACTCATTAGGTGCGAAGTTTGTTGAAATCGACCTGGGTGACATGGGCCAGACAGAAGATGGCTATGCGAAGCAGCTGACTGAAGAACAACTAAAGCTGCAGCGTGAGGGCATGAAAAAGGTCATTGCTCGCTCCGATATTGTCATTACAACAGCACAGGTGTTCGGTCGACCAGCACCCCGCATAGTGACCAAAGATATGGTCGCGGCGATGCAACCGGGCAGCGTAATCGTCGATATGGCTGTGGAAAGCGGTGGCAATGTCGAGGGCTCAGTACAGGATGAAGCCGTGAATATCAACGGTGTCACTATAATCGGTTACAGCAATCTGCCTGCAAGGGTAAGTAAAAATGCCAGTCAGATGTATTCAACAAATCTACTCAACCTGGTAAGTGAGTTCTGGGATGAAGAATCCAGTCAGATGCAGCTCAACCGGGAAGACGAGATTATCCAGGGCTGCCTGATCACGCATGGAAAAGAGATCGTGAATGAAACCATCAAGAATTTAACTCGCTCAGATACCAGTGGAGGGAAGGAATAATGGAAGTAGTATTCTTAATATTCATCCTTGTTCTATCCGTATTCATGGGTTTTGAACTTATTTCAAAAGTACCCGCAACTTTGCACACACCCTTGATGTCAGGTGCTAACGCCATCTCCGGTATAACGCTGGTTGGTGCATTGGTGTCCGCAGGAGCACAACAGACTGAAATTGCAACCTGGCTGGGAACGGCAGCGGTCGCATTTGCAACCATCAACGTTATCGGTGGTTACCTGGTAACAGATCGCATGCTTGCCATGTTCAAGAGTAAAAGTGAGGCCGGAAAATGAATATGGAAATCATTACGAACCTGGCATTCGTTGTATCTGCAGTTCTCTTCATCCTGGGTTTAAAAAAGCTGGGATCCCCAGCCACGGCTCGACAGGGTAATAGGCTGTCTTCTATCGGTATGTTGATCGCTGTAATAGCCGGTTTACTGCATCAGCAAATAGTTACTTATGAATGGATCATCGCCGGTATGATCATAGGTGGCATCATCGGCACCCTTGCAGCACGTTTGATCCAGATGACCAGCATGCCGGAAATGGTTGCCCTGTTTAACGGCTTTGGAGGGATTGCCAGTCTGTTGGTCGGCTGGGCCGCACTGTATGGTGCCGACGTCTCCACATTTTCAGTTGTTACCATCTTTCTTGCCATGCTGATAGGCGGCGTGACATTTTCAGGAAGTTTGATTGCATATGGCAAACTGAGTGAAGTGATTGGCAGTAAAGCCGTGGTTTTTACCGGACAACGATTCGTAAATGGATTGTTACTGCTCGCAATCGTTGTTACGGGAATCATGTTCTGCATGGAACCGGCCGCGGATTCACCTCTCTTATTCACCATTATCGGCTTAGCTTTATTGTTGGGAGTAATGGCGGTGATTCCGATTGGTGGCGCCGACATGCCGGTGGTCATCGCTCTGTTAAACAGTTACTCGGGTATTGCTGCATGCGCAGCAGGATTTGCCATTGATAACAATATTTTGATTGTGGCGGGCTCACTGGTAGGCGCCAGCGGAATTATCCTCACTAACATTATGTGTAAGGCTATGAACCGCTCCCTGTCTAACGTTCTATTCAGCGGATTTGGTGCGGTAAAACAGGGTAAGTCAATTACCGGTGAAGTCAAACCAATCAATGTGCAGGATGCCTATTACATACTTGAGGCAGCGTCCAATGTTGCCTTTGTTCCTGGCTATGGCATGGCCGTTGCGCAGGCGCAGCATGTTGTTAGGGAATTGGGCAAAATTCTGGAAGCAAACGGGTGTGAAGTTTGTTTTGCAGTGCACCCTGTTGCTGGCAGAATGCCGGGTCATATGAATGTATTGCTAGCTGAAGCGGATGTGCCCTACGAGCAATTGGTGGAAATGGACGACATCAATCCCCGCATCAGTAACGTGGATGTCGCCATTGTTATTGGTGCTAACGATGTGGTTAACCCTGGCGCCAGGGATGATAAAGACAGCCCCATCTATGGCATGCCTATAATCAATGTGGATCACGCACGTACGGTATTTGTGCTGAAACGCTCCATGGCATCGGGATTCTCCGGTGTCGATAATCCGCTGTTTTTTAAAGAAAATACTCGCATGCTGTTCGGGGATGCAAAGGAATCCATAGCTGGAGTAATCGCCGAATTCAGCTGATCGAAGTGCGATAGAAAAAAGAGGGATTTATTCCCCTTAATCGAACAGATTAGCCAGATTCTTCTTCATCGAATCCGCAACGTACAAGGCAAGTGCCTGAATAGTACTGGTGGGATTCACTGCAGCACAAGTCACGAAAATACTGCCGTCGACGATGAAAAGATTTCGTACATCGTGACTGCGTCCCCACGCGTTGACCACCGAATTTTCAGGATCGAGCCCCATTCGTGCTGTACCCATCAGATGCCATCCTGTCGGTCGCACTGGAGCATGGGAAATCATTTCCCTTGCACCCGCCGCCGCCATCACCTGTCTGCCTTTTTCGATGCCATGATCGAGTATCCGTTTACTGTTTTCACTGATGCGGTAGGTGATTTTCGGCGCAGGGATGCCATTAGAGTCCACCAGGTCGGGATCCAGAGTCACCCTGTTGTGATCCTCTGGCAGATCTTCAGCCATGATGCCCACATTCAGGGTATGGTTGAAACGTGCAGCGAAAGCATGATGATGATCAGGACCCCAGGGGATCTCACCGCTGGCCATCCCGAAAAGTGCAGTCATTACAGGTCCCGGGCTTCTGGTGATCTGCATGTTGTAACCACGCTTGAAACCCCGGTCCGGATCCGTTTCATAAAACTCCTGGCTCAGGATGCAGCATCCCTGAGGACCCAGGTGCCCGTCGAGAGATTCATCAAAGACACCCTGAACGAAGCCATTGGGATGGAACATCAGGTTCCGGCCAACCAGGCCGCTGCGATTCGCCAGCCCGTCAGGAAAGAGTGTTGAGCGTGAATTCAGGAGCAGCCTGGGTGTGCCAACACCGTTGCAGGCCAGTACCACAACCTCGGCCCGCTGTTTGCACTCCACCCCATCCGCATCATAGTAGATGACACCGTCTGCCATTCCGCGATCATTGACGCTTATCTCGCGCACCCGGCAACGGGTCCTGAGTTCCACGCCGAGTCGGAGGGCTTCGGGCCAATAGGTGACATCGACGGTGGACTTGGCACCCTGGGGACAGCCCGTGACACAGGAACCAAGATTAATACACTTATCACGACCTGCGTAGGGCCGGGTGATGATGGCACTGTCCGAAGGCCACCAGTGCCAGCCAAGACTATTGAATCCCCTCGCAATCGTCTCTCCAAGCCGACCCAATGGCAACGGCGGCAGCGGAGGTTGCTTGGGGGGATATGCGGGATCCCCGGCAAGACCGGCAACGCCCATCATGCGATCGTTCTCGGCATAAAAAGGCTCGAGCTGCGCATAGTCCAAAGGCCAGTCATCAGCGACACCGTCCAGAGTTTTGACCCTGAAATCTGAAGGATGAAAGCGGGGAAAGTGCGCCGCGTAAAGGATGGTGCTGCCCCCGACAGCATTGAAATTTAACACCGAAATTGGCGAGTCACTGTCATTGATCGGGTAGTCCGAGTCCAGTTGACGTACGTTGGGGCTTGGACTGAATTCTTTCATCCCGCTGGTTTGCCAGTTTCTCCGGGTACTCGGATAGTCAGAGGGCTTCATCCAGTCACCCTGTTCCAGACAGAGAATTCTCATGCGTGTATCGGCCAGGCTCCATGCCATTGCAGCACCTGATGCCCCGGCACCAATTATCAGCACATCAACGACATCTTCAGGCATCCTATTCTCGCTCGTGAATTGCTGGTGAGATTCTATTCCACAGCCATGGGATGACGAATTCCCAGTGACTTTATCAAGGTCGAGGTAGCAGACGCAAGGTCAGAACCTGAAGCTGACCTGTGAATAGAAATAGGTCGCCCCAGCCAAGCGTCGCAGCATAATAAAGACCCCAGAATTTAACCTCGGTATCCTGCTGGTCGAATTCGACGTCGTTGTTCCGCAACTCTGCTGGAATATTTGGCTTGCGGTTGACCGGCAGCGTGAAGAAAGCACGCAACTGTCTCCCGCTCGTGCCCTGCCACAGCCAGTCGATACCAGTAAAGCCGTTGATGGTGTTGCGATACCGATTACGCGCGACGAAGCGCCGGCTGCCCACGTCCATGGTGATACGCCCGATACGCAAATCGCTGCGACTCCCGGGCGAGAACAGATCCTCTCCCTGCCAGTGCGTGTAAGCCTGCAACAGATCGACCGGATTGACGATACCGCTGTGAATCACAGTACCGGCATCATCCAATGCCGCGCGGGAATCCATCATTTCCGCAACCAGGGTCAAGCGACCCAGATGCAGCGCCGCCATCAGGGTGGTGCGATGACCAGGATCTGGTCACTACCGTTTGTTCCGGTGCGGAACTGCGAGTCGAGTGTCTCGTAGCGCGTTCGATGGGTCCCGCTCAAACTCAACCACTGTGGCAGCGCCAGGGCCTGTTCCAACCACCACGACGGGCTAACCTCGGCCATCGTACCCAATGGAACAACCGGCGCTGCCAGCAGCATGCCGCCGAGGAACAAATATGTTTTGAACTGCATATACACCTGTTTGCCCTTCTTGCTATCGTGCCATCGATACTACCAGAGTCATAGAATTCGGATGGCTACCAGGGTCCCCTCATCAAGGGACGCTATTCCGGCGGGCATGGTCCCCAGGCAGTCGGCCTCGCACAGCGATTCAATGTGTGCGGAGCCATGATACTCGCAGGGCTGCACGGTTCCAGCGTCGGTGATCCTGGCTGGGAACCAGGATTCGCGCGCGAATCGCTGCCGGGTGTGGGTTCGAGCCATGGGCAGGCGGAGGTTGGCCGGACAATAGTCGTGTCCCATAAGACGATAGAGAAAGGGTTTGACAAGGAGTTCGAATTGGGTGAAGGCGGCCACGGGATTACCGGGCAAGCCAACACACCAGGTGTCGTCGGACACGGCGAAGGTGGTGGGCTTGCCGGGTTGTATGGCGATTTCGTCAAACAGAATCGTGAGGCCGTTGGCCTTCATGATGCCTGGCACAAGATCGAAGTCGCCCATGGAAACGCCGCCCGATAGCAAGACGACATCGCTTTCCAGCATGGCCTTTTTGAGTGTAACATCGATCGACTCTTCGGTATCCCTGGCGATGCCGTAATAGGTGGGAATTGCGTCGGCGTTAAGCAACTGGGCCACGAGTTGATGGCTGTTGCTCGAGCGGATCTGGGAGACGTCCGGTTTCACATCCGGCTCCACCAACTCATCTCCGGTGGCAATGATGCCGACCCGTGGCTTGCGCGCAACCCGCGGACGGACGCAGCCCACCGAAGCTAACATGGCAACATGTTGAGGTCTGAGCCGCGTACCCGCAAGAAGGACCACGTCCCCCACCTGGATGTCCTCACCTATCAGGCAGATGTTGTCGGTTGTGGATTCGGCGGCGAAGCGAACAGTATTCGCATCAAGCGTTGCAGTTTTCTCGACTATGATCACACAATCCGCGCCCTCGGGCACCATACCACCGGTCATGATCTTTGCGCACTCGTTGGGGCCAATTGATTTCCGGGGTGCTTCACCGGCCTTAAGGATCTCGACAATCTGCAGATCATTTGCCAGATCCTCCCGGCGACAGGCATAGCCGTCCATCGCTGCCTTGACAAACGGTGGCATGTCCATATCAGAACAAACATCCTCGACCAGCACCCGGTTCAGCGCTGTGTCGAGCCCCACCTGCTCAGATCCCAGCAGACGCGTCTGAGCCATCATGATTTTGTATGCTTGGTTTTGTGTAATCATTTTTCTATGTACCTTGCCGCAGAGGCATTAAGACTTACCCAGACATCACTGCCGCACTCCACATCCAACCGCCGCATGGACTCGGAGGTAACCAACGCGGCAACTTTCACGCCGATATCAATGATCAATTCTGCCCCCAATCGAGCCGGCGCCATGTCGACCACCTTGCCCGGGAAACAGTTCTGTTCGCTCGAGTCTACCCGAGAGCGGAAAACCATGAGGTCCTCGCTGCGGAAGACAAGGAATCCCGTTCCCGAGGAGGCTTCGCTGAGCACCTGAAACACGAGTCCCTCGGTGACGAACTGCGACCAGGCACAGTTGCCATCAGCGGACGCCTCGAGCCGGCCCTCGAAGGTGTTTCGGATGCCAACGAAGCGTGCCACAAATTCCGACTTGGGATTGTGGAATACCTCACTCGGCGTCCCGACTTGCGTGACGGTGCCATGCTCCATTATCGCGACGCGCGAAGCCAATGCCATGGCTTCCTTATACTCATGCGTCACATGGATGACGGTGTGTCCCTTACGGTGAAGCGATCGCAACAGGGCCTGAAGTTCCGAGCGGGATTGCGCGTCCAGCGATGACAGGGGCTCGTCGAGTAAGAGACAGCGGGGCCGCGTGGCCAGCGTACGCGCCAGGGCAACCCGCTGCGATTCGCCGCCGGAGAGCGTGCCCGGGTATCTATGCAGGAGATCGCTTACGTTGACGTTCTCGGCCAATTCCGCCACGCGCTCTCGCAGGGCGCCCGGCTGCATCTTCCCGGGTCGAAGCCCGAAGGCGATGTTCTGGTGTACGGTCATGTGGGGAAACAACGCTTGTTGCTGGTAAACCAACCCCATGCGCCGGTGCTGGATGCGTTGGTACGTAATGTCCTGTCCGTCCCACATGACCCGGCCCTCGTCCGGCATGATCAGACCTGCCAGTAGCTCGAGCAGAACGCTTTTGCCCACACCGGATGCACCGAGTAAGACGAAGTAGTCCCCATCCTCGACGTCGAAAGAGACTCCGCGCATGGTGAAATCGCGCAGGTCTTTTCCAAGATCCCTAACGCTCAGCATCTTTGGGTTCCCTCGCCAGTAGCCGAATCACGATAAAGAAGACCAGACACACGCCAATGAACACGACCGATATGGGTCGTGCAGACGGCAACCCGAAAGCGCCGAAGCGCTCGTAGATCAACACCGGGGTGACAATAGGATGGTATGCCACCACGACCACTGCGCCGAATTCGCTGAGACCCCGGGCCCACATCAGGACGAAACCGGAGATAATCGCCCGCCAGGCCAAGGGTACGGATACCGCGAAGAAGACGCGCGCGGGAGAAGCGCCCAGGCTAAAGGCAGCCTTCTCCAGGCGCTCGGGGACTGCGGCGAAACCATCTCGAGCCGCGTTGATGAGAAACGGAATGCTCACAAAAGCCATTGCAAACATAATTCCCGCGGCGCCGCCCACGAAATGAAACCCCATGCTCTCAGCCGCGCTTCCGAGCGGCGTATCGCGAGAGATGATGCCGAGGATGGCGATGCCCGCGGCAGAGTGGGGAATCACGATGGGAATATCGACGAGTGCCAGCACCAGCCGTTTGAAGGGAAAACTCTTTCGGGCCAGGAGGTAGGCAAACGGTACGGACAGGACACCGAGAATGAGCGTGGCCGCCATTGAGGTCCAGAGGGTGAGCCAGATGCTGTCACGCACCTCTGTCTCGATAGCAGTCTCGGTCAGTTCGGTGAAGGAGGTCTGCAAAAGCATACCGGCCAAGGGTGCGATGATGAACAACAACACCAGCCCACCAAAAAAAGTGAACAGAAGATAGAGGGGCTCGATCCTCACCTTGCGGATGAACGCTTGGGTCATGGCTGCTTCGCAAACCTCTTCAAAGGGTCCGGGATAGCATCATACGTGTCCGAAAGTGTGGGCACCAGGGAGGGCTGCCCGTTCCTTTCCATGATGGCCATGCCCTTATCGCGTTCCAGCAGAAATGTCACGAACGCCATGGCCGCCTTCGGGTTGCGAGCGCTTCTGGGTATCGTGACCCCGTATATCATAGGCGCACCTGTTTTTTTGATTACCGATCCCGGTGTGTTGCCCGATATATCGACTGAGACCTGCTGGTATAGATCAGCCATTTCAGGATTCTTGAGATTGATTTCATCCGGTAGGGTCACCCATTTCAAGCCATGCTGCGCGGCCACTGACCGGTAGATGAAGATGTAATCGATTTCACCCACCTGCAGCAAGGCTAACAGATCGGTTTCTTTTGGCCGAATGTAGCGCCAGTCTTTTTCGAACAGCCGCTTCGACAGACCCGGCTCGCCATAGTGAGTCTCTGCAAGCTTCGCGCTGAGGACGGTCCGGTAGCCGCAGGGGTCGAAATTTGGGTCTGAGCGCCCATACGCGACATTCTTCTCCAGCAGGATACGGTACCAGTTATCGCTGTTGATCTCCCCGGCACGGCGGGAGTGCTGGGTATAGGCGACCACCATTTCGTTGGCCGCAAACCGGATGTTCCACTGGGCGTGATCGGGAATCAGGAGCCTGTTGATGACCGTGTAGTCTGCCGAGCCGAACACGTCAGATTCCCGGTTCAATTCAGATATCTTCCGCGCGGATGCACGGCTTCCGGCGGCTTCAAGGAGGACACGCACTTCTGGGTACTCTGCATGGAACGCCCTGGCGACTTCCCTGAAGGGAACGGCAAGGCTTCCCGCATGAAAAACCAGGATTTCTCCGGCGATATCGGAATGCCCCTCGGACGCATGGGCCAGAGGCCAAATGGACGCCACCGCGAATGCCACCGGCAACGCCAATGTAAAGAAGATGCTTGCAGGTATTTCTTTCGGACGCATGATGTCTCCCGATAACGACACAAGAAAGCGGTGCCTGGTGAATCGCCTGAGCGGACGGGAATTCTAGCCCAGAATCAGGCCTAAAGGAAAGCCGGGGTTCTGCACCAGTCCTGGTTCCGGGCGGAGACCAAATAGCTCTGGCACCGGATGCGGTTTGACGTTATAGTTCAAGCGGATACGCTTTGGGCAAAGGGTGATCGCGCGGGTGCGCGGAATTTACCGTCCTGTATACAACTTGTGAGGATGCATGGACCATCCACGTTCAGGCACTATAGCAGGATGCTGGTTTTGTGACCCGCCTGAACGAACTTGAACCTGGCCCCATACCAGCGGGGTCCTGAAGAAACCCAGGAGGGTGAAATGCAGATCTTGCGGATTGATATGAGCGCGTTGACATCGAGTTTTGAGGATCTTCCCGAGGAGTGGAAGATACTAGGCGGACGCGGTTTGTCGGCCAAGATCCTGACCGCGGAAGTGCCGCCGGAAACCGACCCGCTGAGTGCCGAAGCGCGCCTGGTCTTCGCCAACGGACCGCTGGCCGGTACCATGGCTCCCTCTTTCGGCCGCATGTCCGTCGGTGCAAAAAGCCCGTTGACGATGGGCATAAAGGAAGCCAATGTGGGAGGAACCCTGTCGCAAAAACTCGACAAGCTCGGGATTCGAGCAATTATCGTTCAGGGTGCACCAGCAGAGGGTAAATTGCATCTTGTGAAGATTACCAAGGATGGAGTTTCCTTCGAAGATGCCGATGCTTATCGCGGTATGGGAACCTACGCCTTGTGCGAGGCGTTGCGCAAAGAACACGGCAAGAAAGTGGGTATCATCAGCATTGGCGTGGTGGGCGAGCGGAAGCAGAAGTCGGCAAGCGTGGCGCTAACCGACAAGGACGGTCACCCCTCGCGGCACGCAGCGCGCGGCGGTTTGGGTGCGGTCATGGGAGCCAAAGGTCTCAAGGCGATTATCGCTGACGACAAGGGCACGTCCCCAGTCAAACCGGCACAGCAGAAAGCCTACCGGGCTGCAGTAAAGCCGTGGCCCAAGGCAATCAAACAAGACACCCTGCTGTTTAGTACCACGGGTACACCGGGTGTTGTAGCCCCCCTCAGCCGCATGGGTAGCACACCCATGACGAACTATACCGGGCAACCTCCCGAGGATATCGAGGGCCTGTATGGAGACAACATCCGAGCGCAGGGCGAAGCACGCGGCGGCAAAATGGATGCGTGCATGCAGGGCTGTCTGGTGAAGTGCTCGGTCATTCACAACGACGCCGATGGCAATCATGTCACCTCGGCTCTGGAATATGAGACCCTGGCCCTCATGGGGAGCAACCTGGGAATCGGCGACGCGGATGCCGTGGCCCGGTTCGACCGAAAGTGCGATGACCTGGGTGTCGATACTATTGAAATCGGTAGTGCGTTAGGCGTGGCAGCGAGCGCCGGGAAGTTCGCCTTCGGCGACGTGGCCGCAGTCGACGCTTTGTTAGACGAGGTCGAACAGGGAACCGAGGATGGGGCGATGATCGCCAACGGCGTCGTGCACACGGCGAACATGCTCGGAGTCGATCGTATTCCGGCATTCAAAGGCCAGGCCATACCGGCCCATGATCCCCGAGTCGGCAAACCCACGGGCGTGACTTACCACACGAGTCCCATGGGCGCCGATCATACGGCCGGGTTGAAATATGAAATGGACAACGAGGGTGCGGTGGAACACTCGCTGCGGGAACAGATTGTGAATGCCATGCTCGACACTCTCGGCCTGTGCCAATTCGCCATAGCAAACGACCGTAATGTCTTGACGACATTCATCAAAGATCTGCTCAACAACTGCTACGACCTGAATCTGACGCAGGATGACGTTGTCAATCTCGGCCGCGAGACCCTCCGGGATGAAGTCGCGTTCAACAAGGGCGCCGAAATCAGCCATATCGATGCCGGGCCCGAATTCGTCCGCTCCGAAGTCCTCCCGCCCATGGGCATGGTCTTCGGCGTCGAGCAGGCAGAAATGGAGAAGATCTGGGATAACCTCGACACGGTTGCGGTGCTATAGTTATCAGGGAATAGTTTTCACTAGATCGCTGGTATCGAGGCATGCTTCGAATGCTGTGACAGTCCCCGGGGTTCGCACAGCGGACTCCGGGGTGAGCTATAGCATATTGGTGACGTCAACTTATCAGCCCCCGGCAATCGGCGGGAAGAAAATTACTTTATCGTCATCACCCAGGGGATAATCCGTTTTAACCATCGACTGGTTGACCGACACCAACAGGTTTTCCTGGTGAAGAGTTGTCGACCACTGCGACCCTCTCTCCCTACAGAGGTGTTCGATCAGTGCTGCCACATCCGTCATACTGGTTTGCCACTCCATCTGTTCCTGCTCCAAATCCAGATCCTCCTTGAGACGGCCTATGTACTCTATTTCAATCATGTTCTATACCCAATGGAGATTACTGTAGTTTTATTCTTTCAGCACGCGCTGGTGCACGAACGAGTAGTAGCGGAAGCGAGCAGGCATGTGCGAGCCGACCGATGCGATGACGATCACAACAACGAGAATCGGTATGCGATAGTCCCATAGCCAGGGAACAAGACACAGCAGCAGCAGCTTCGCGATGGCAGCCAGACCCCGACCCTGGTAAAACCACCACCAATGCGGATAAGCTTCAATGGCGATCAGTACTGCGCCTGTAAGAATGGTCGCGTACAACCAGATGAGTAGTTGCTCTGCGGCGACATCGAACACGTAGCCGCCGAATAGCACTCCTGTCACGCCAATATGAGCCGTACGAAAAGCGATATTCAGTACCCGCCCCGGTTTCGGGTGTCGAAATGACTCGATCGGTTGCACTTCTGCCACTGTAGTCATGCCTCGCTCTGGTAGTGACAAGTCAAGCAATAGTAAAAGGTAATCACTTGATGAGCAAATTACCAGACGCCACCGATGTATGCACTCACATGATTTTTTGTCGTTTCCTGAATTTAAATGGTGAGTTCCCCACCCACTTCACAAAGGCTCGCCGAAAGTTCGTTACCTCAGTGTAACCCAACAGATCTGAAACCTGCTGCGTAGAAAGATCCGTTGTTGTCAGGTACTGTATTGCGAGTTCTTTGCGCACATCATCCAGGATCTTCTGGTAACTGGTATCGAGATCTTTAAGTCGCCGACGCAGCGTTCTTGGTCCCAGATGCAATTTGTCAGCAATATCATCAAGGCAGGGAAATGTACCTGGCACACTAAGCAACACCCGACAGATTCTGGAAACCATATCGTCGCCAATATCCATTTCACCGAGCAGCGCCTGACAGGATTCTTCGCAGATCTTCGCAGTATCGGCATCGGCATCGGCTAACGGCTCATCCAGAAGCGCAGCATCGAAACGATATTCACAAAACAGCTGATCGAACTTCACCGGGCATCTAAAAGCTCCTGCGTAGAGATCCAGATAAGGCGGAGCACGATAACTTAACCTGATTTCCTTTGGCGTGTGTTCCCGCCCCAACAACAGCGAGATCAGTGGTGTAATACCGTGAAACAGTTCCTCAACAACCATCTGCCCCACTTCATCTCTAGCCAGCAGGTGATGGACTCTGAGAACAGCATCCTCATGATCTTGTAAGAATTCAAGATCAAACATGGCACCCGCCATCTTATGGTATTTGGTGGCAATAGCAACCGCTCGATGCAGGGTTGCACTGCTCATCATGGCGTAGCCCAGCAGACCATAGGCAGAGATTGTGGTATCTGGTTCTTCCTTGAGCCAAAACCCTGGTTCGTTGGCGAGTTTTATCATGTTCTCGAGTTGACGAATTCTCTGCCGATAGCTGGCTTTGTGCGATTCATTCTCTAAAAAAGCTGGCGTCAAGCCGGTGCTATCCAGAACCTCCTCTATTGCATAACCTTTCCTCACAAACCAATCCACAGATGCCCTTATCTGCCCAACCGGTATCAGTTGTTTATCAAGATTGCGTCTAGTGGCCATAGTCAGAAAATAGGCAAATTACAGGAAAGATCGAATTTGGTCACATTGTCCGGTAATGATCATATAATGTCAACTACCCACCTATGAAGAAGCCGTGGGTGCCTGACCAGAATTCAGAATCCCTGATCAGGACACAACCAAATTGCGTTTGAGCCCGTAATAATTCGAAGCTCGAATTCTATTCACGACAGCTTCAACGAATTCTAACGGCGTACCCAGAGCACTGCCAATCAGATTAACTCTCAATCTATCCCGGTGCTCAATCTCACATGATGCGTAAGTCATAAGAAATGCAGCTTCTATTATTTTTTGTTTCCCGTGAATATTGAGATGATAAGCCTGTGTCTTCATAAAACTGAAAATGTCTTCCTTACTTGCTTTGATACGGTCCATTTCTAACCCAATCTCTCTGTCATCAATGATCGAAGCGGTGAGCTTCTGCCAGAGCTCTCTGACAGTATCTTTATGGCTTTCCATGTTGTACCCCATCATGACATACACCAGCGCTCTCTTGACTCCTCCCAGATACGCAGGCTCTGCGTAGTTATCGGGGACAAAACTGCTACCACATACGGCACACTGGCAATAGTCAGCCAACTTTGAAAGTGGAGCAATTGGTAACAGAAAGATGGTAAAGTAATTGACTTCCTCAAATCTGCGGTAAGGTTGCCTGACACCACATACCGGGCAATTAAATTGTCCCTCTTTCAGAGATTTAATGCGGACTTGTTCGCCAAATAAAAAGAACATTGAATTACCGTCTCAACCCGGGAGAACTGCTTGCATTGTCAGCCTAACAGCCAGGTAAACCTGTCAGGTTGAATGTCGGAGGAAGTTCACTATCTCATCGGGCGGCAACCGCATACGAAAATCAGCATCTACAAACTGGAATCCGATTCGGCGGTCGGGATTGACGATGTAGGTCGCAGGCAGGGGCAGTTCCCACTTTTCACTCTGGTTTACTTCAGTCAACGAAAGATCCCACTCAGTAAGTAGTTTCTTTTCATCAGGTCCTAATTCATACACAATACCAAATGACTTTGCAATCTGGTTGTCGCAATCACAGACCACCTGATACGTATCGCAGAATTCATCTGGCTGGATATTCTGATGCGGTGAAACCGCCAGATATCGCGCTCCCAATGCTTCGATTTCTTCCAATACCTGCTCATAGGCCAGCAACTCTGTTTTGCAGTATGCACACCAAAGCCCCCTGAAGAAATTGATGACTACCGGACCTTCACGCAATAACTTGAAAAGCGTGGATGCATCATTACTGCAACCTGTAATAACAAAATCCGGAACCGACTCACCGACATGCAGACATTTCTCCAGAATACCGCTACGACGCAGCATGGCGGTAGCTTTGAGCAGTATGGCAACTTGAGGCGTGGGAAGCTGATTGCAGTTCTCACGATTCATCTCAGCCAATCTCTCGGAAAAACAATTCACGGTCATGCAAAATCAACCTGTTATCAAAGTACGAAACAGAATATATTATATTCTCCACATTTTGTTAACCGGTAAATCCTGCATAAAACTCATTCGGTAGCGGAATAGGTATAGATTATGGACAGATTGGTCGCTATGACCATGTTTGTACGGGTCGTGGAAACTGGCAGTTTTTCTGCTGTGGCGAAAGAAATGAACAGCACCCAACCCACAATCAGCAAAAATGTTGCTGAGTTGGAGTCCTGGCTGGGTGCGAAGCTCTTGAATCGCAGTACCAGAAGCCTGCGACTCACTGAGACAGGTGCTGATTATTATGAGCGTTGCGTTTCAATACTTCAGGACGTCGAAGCCGCTGAGCAGGTCGTAGGACAGTTGCAGACCCTGCCAAGGGGACTGGTGCGAATCAGCGCAATGGTTGGCTTTGGTCGATTACATGTCATTCCGCAGCTAAAGGATTTCTTTGCACAGTATCCAGACATTAAAGTCGAAGTGAAATTAAATGACCGGGTCGCAGATTTGGTAGAGGAAGGCATTGACGTGGCGTTTAGAATGGGAAATCTGGCAGATTCTACACTCATCGCCAAACGCCTTTGCAGCAGTCCAACGGTGACGGTTGCAACACCAGAATACCTGGAAATGAAGGGGACTCCCTTGCATCCCAGAGATCTCAAGGATCACGAATATATTATTTACACCGACCTACTCAAATCCAATGATGTTACCTTCACAGAGGATGGCAAGCCCCTTGTGATTCGAGTAGAAGGTAGTCTCCTGACAAATAATACAGAGGGACTCAGAACTGCCCTCATATCCGGATTAGGTATCAGCAAAGCACCAAAATGGCTGGTTGGGGATTTGCTAAAGAGTGGTGATTTGTTATCGGTCCTGGAGGACTATCAGGACGACCCGGTTGCTGTGCACGCGGTTTACCCTTCGGGTAGACACCTACCGTCCAAGGTGCGTTGTTTTATCGATTACTTTGCTGATCATTTTCGTTGCTGCGATCTGATTGCGGACCAGAGCAACGGCTAGCTCAAAGCGCATCCGATGTTAACCCAATCTGGATATTTTGGTAGAGATCAAACACTACTGTTCGTCGGCTTCCAGCTTAACGGCTTCAATCGCATGGAATGTCTTCTCTGTATTTATTTCCTGCGCAACGCCATTGACCTCAACCACAACAGCAAGAATCAACACCCAACCAGTCAATAGTCCTGTCGTCATCCAGTTGAGCAACCGTGGTCTTGCGTAAGTATTCGTTTTTGTTAGCCTATTCAATTTATTCTCCCATCCCAAACATTATCAATTCTCGGTATCGTCCTGACGTATGTGATTAAGACGTACATAAAGCTGAAATAGTTTGTTTGCCCAGCCATTTGATGCTGCTACTTGATCTTACTGCGATTTGCAATGTGTACCCCAAATCGATACTTGATTCCCTGCGTTTGCAACCAATCGAGTAATCCCTGCGGTCGAATTCGGTTTGATCGCGGATTTGTATTGCCACCCGACAAATCATTGCATACAAACATTCTATATATTCTTGGAGGAAATGGAAGATGGCATTCTGGAATATATTTAATGCGTTATTAGAATATATAAGCCAACTCTGACCCATTGGATTCACGGTCCGGCGCTTGGGCGATACGGGGCATCAACAAATTTGCCGATATTCAAATCTCTGCTGAAAACCGCGTCTATGCAGATATCAATTTTTTCATCAGGAGGAAATTATGGCCATGATCGCCCACGCATCTGGTGCTATTATGTGTGCAGTTGTTTCAGGGGCAGTTGCAAAATTCTTCTGGTAGCCGTTGAATAAGAACAGCTTCAACCGGGAGATTAAAAGGCTGGAGCTGCAAGTCGCTCTGCTAATAAAGT
>JASJXV010000051.1 GCA_030123805.1 Gammaproteobacteria bacterium | reverse complement strand
TAAATATCTCGATTAGCGGAAGAATTGAATCAGTTTCTTCAGTTGATATTTCAACCATGGAACGTTGGTGGGAACGGCCTTGAATACGCTTAACATCCCCTTTAAAAGAGCGCAGGGAGTGACTGTAGAGTTGATAGTGTACTTTGTGCTCTTCAATACTACCTTAACATTCGCAGCCGAGATCGTAGGTCAGTAGGTAGGAGTAACGTGTTACTGCGGTGTACATATCATAGGCGGCAGCGCGAGTAATGCGGACTGTATACGCGCTTGCGGAGATGAAAGCTCCTCTCCTCCCACGGCAGATTATGATAGCTCAGATCCCTGGTATCGATTAGGCCAAGAAATGGGTAAAGCTTTTCAATGTTTATTGGGGTATTGCCCTGAGGCGGATCAGAGGAGACTGGCAGAAAAACAGGAACAAGCGCGGAAACAAATTGCGCTGCTGCAACGGATACAATACAAGAAACTAGAGCTGGAGCGACGTGAGAAAGCCAGGGAAGAACGCCAGCGAAAAGAATTTCAGCGCGCAAAAACAAGAATGCTTGATCAGATGAGGGGTAGTTTAACGAACGAATTGAAGCCCAGAAATCTTGCTACCACGTTAGAAGTTATAGAACGACCGAGGGAGAAGGACATTTTTAGGATATCAATGTTGGTCCCACGGGATCTGACAACCTCCAATGAGAAAATGACCATAGACGCCAAGTACCACTGTGTTTCGTTACTATTACAAAAATCGAGCGAGGCAGCTGAAATTGGCTTGTTCGAGGAAGCACACTTTCTTAGTAAAGAGGCGAGTAGTTTAACGAGCGATCGTGGTTCTACGGATATACAGTGCCCGGAGATACCTGAAATTATTGAACTTCCCACCATTAGTGATAGAAAACAGGAGACGCTTAGGAAGCAAACTTTTGTTGCAAGTAATATATTAGGCAAGCTTGCCCAGCAGGTAGCAACCTATCAAACTGTCCAGAACTCTATAGCAAGAGGTGAAGAGAAGGTAGAAAACGCCAAGCTACAAGTGGAAATCGGAAGAGTGAAAGTGGAGCAACTGAAGCAACGCTCCCAGCCAATTGTTAAAGAAATGACGGAGGAGAAAAGTATCGATATACCTACCCCTGTTCAAGAGGCTGAACGAAAAAGTGCGATGGAAGTAGCACTGCAAGCCCTCGAGTTAGCAACAAACGCGTTCAGCAAAAATAAGGAGAAACTGGGTAATTTGAATACAGAGAAAGAGAAGGCAAAAAGCCAGATTTTTGCGTCGCGCGATCTTTTAGTGCGGGCTACAAAAGATCCAAAATTGCTAAATATACTTTACGATGAGTTTAGCGCTGAAGCTGAAGAAGTTACAAAGCTGAACAGTAGTGATCATACATCTGGATCATCCCAGACACAGGAATGAGTATTGCCTAGACTAAGTACTAAATCGGTTTTGATAATATTGATAATGCTTATTTGCATTGATGTTCATGAGAAAATCTATGCAAGCGAAGTTCTTGCTCGTCAGGCTGAAGAATCTGGAGATCGCAGGCAGGCGATTACACATTATATCTCTGCGCTACAAACCTACCCACAAGGAAGTCCAAAGGACGAGGAGTTGCGAGGCAAGGTAATTGATATTGTTCGTAAACTAGAATTCCCCCCTGCTATTCCGGAAAACGCACATCGTCACATTATAAGGGCGCAAATGATGTTGGAGAACGCTGATAGTGATAGAGATTACGTTAGGGCTTTTACGGAATTTAAAAGCGCATTGCGAATTGCGCCCTGGTGGGCGGAAGCCTATTTCAATTACGGCATTGCACAAGAGGCTTATGGAGACTATTCAGGTTCTATCTGGAGTTTCAGCATGTTCTTGGTAGCTGCTCCGAATGATCCGGATGCAAGAAAGGTACAAAATAAAATCTATAGCTTGGAAGTTCAGCTTGAAAAAGAAATAGCTGAGTCGATAGGAGTAGTTGAGTCGATCCAAAAGGAATGGGGATTTGTCGTGATAAGGTTAAACAGACAGCGATCCTTCGAGATACCAATTGAAGTTTGGACTAAGGATGAGACTGGAGTTAAGCAGAAAATGACTATAGAAAAAGTATCGGGGAATAAAGCATCTGCTATTCCATCAGGTACACTAAAAGGGATTTCAATCGGTAACAGTGTGTATCTGCGAGACTAACATTCACACAAACGATTCGAGATCCAGTTAAAGGGAGGTGAGCAGTGAATCTATTATTGGGAAGGTGGTACAAACTTGTGTTAAAAAGGCTAGTTACTTGTCTTTATTTCGCTATCATCTCGATGACTTTAGTGTCATGTATGGCGACGTATGAAGTCAGAGAAGTCGACATCCAACCAGACATAGCCGACTTGTTACCTGAAAAGGTTGCTCAGGATTATTTGAAAAAAATAGTTGGTCCAAATGAGCTGACAGATGAGGGAATGCTACTCCAATTTATGACAACGACGTATTTTCCTTTGTATCCCAAGCAGTCGGATCGATATGTTGCAATAAAAGACCTAAAAGCATACTGCAGGCAAAGGCAATCTGATGGAGAGAATCGGATCATCGTTTCTAACAAGACAGATACGGAAGCAGGATCAAAAGTGGTATACCAGGGATTCGATGCAGATCGTGCTACCAAAGTCTGTACAGCCTTGCTCTCGTTAGGAGCGGTACTGGAATAGTTGTATTGGCTAAACTTGGGGCAATACTCTAGTTCCTCGGCACTCTCGAGTGACACCTCGAGCTTGTCCCCAACGCCAACCCTGTGAGGAAAATCAACCCATCAGGTAGAGATACTCTTCCTGTACTACCTTGTCGCTCTTAACTGTAAAGAGACCAACCTCATCCAGCTTGTCGCGTTCACCACCCTTCGGTGTTGCATCAAGAGTGAACCTCACCACGAACTGGTCATCGCGATGGCCAATATAAG
Organism: Gammaproteobacteria bacterium; assembly: GCA_030123805.1. GTDB lineage: Bacteria > Pseudomonadota > Gammaproteobacteria > Pseudomonadales > Azotimanducaceae > JASJXV01. The sequence goes on along the minus strand of JASJXV010000051.1, from coordinate 17,889 downwards.
GTCCGACAGCCTCGGTGCCGTGAACCTCATTGTTGCCATACCACCAACTGTGTTTACCGCGGATAGCGTCTACACCTTCAATACGCGAAGGCATCTCTTCCGAGCCTTCGCCACCCTCAATGCTGACGATGTTATCGGCGTAGTATTCATTCACAAATGCTGCTTCGCCATCACGACCCGAGTTGACCATCTCAACAAGTTTCTGTCCTACTTCCATTGCGCCCATGGACTTCATGACTTTCGCTGATTTCGGTTCACAGCATAGTCTCTCTCACCCTGCACTCGGAAAAATACCCCCGATGTGACCCAGACGAGCCCGTGTGGTGTAAAAATCGGCAGGCTGCTTCCCCTTTTCGCTGTGTTCATCCATTACAACCCAACCCCAGGTCCAGCCACCCTACATCGCCCAGGTCCCAGCATAGCGTGTTTATTTTTCTTATCCTCCAGGTTCTTCTGAGATCTATGCATCGTTAAGGTTATTGTTTCTCCAGGTAGATGCTTACGTAAGTGGCGCTCACATGGCACCTATCAGTTTGTACATGCACGTCGCTCGTAGAAAAGGGAAGAAATCCATCCTTATCGACGGAGATATCATAAGTGCCTGCCCTTTCAAAGAGCCCCTTTGAGTCTTCGCCAGCCATATCACAGGAGGTCTTGAGCTCAGCCTGAAAGTCTCCGTCTATGGCTCTCGCGTCCGCACAGTTTAAAAAGTCCCGGGTTTCCCGATCAATTAAATCGATAATCAACCCGTTTCGTAATTCTGTGGTGCAGACATCGTTTGCTGCATCCACGAATATTGATGGTATAAAGATATCCTGCGAGTTTCCTGGCTCGCTCCAGGTCGCGGTGATTAGTCGTGATTTATTCAGGTAATGGATGTCCCCGGCATTAAAAAAAGAACGACTGTTCCAATTACAACAACCGGGTTGGAAGCGTTGCCCTGTATCAAAGTCCTCGGCAACCATCTTACCCACCTGGCTCAACAGTGGGGCGTTGTCATCGTTGTTAATCTCAAAGAGGTAAAGCGCGTTTTCGGTCCAGCTGAAGTAAGTGGCAGCGGACAAATTAGGATCATCCGGCAAATGAGCACCGTGCACTCTGATGGGAATGGCCAATCTATGCGGTCGCTCTGTGTCTCCCTGCAGAAAAGTGAAACTGTGAGGGTCCCAGAATACCGGGCTGTCTGTACCGCGTTTGCCAATTTTTAGATCACTCAGTAGGTGCAAATTACCCGGATCACTGACATCGAAGAGTCTGATATTCATGCCCTGAAAGAAGGGGAAGCCAGACTCCGTCCGGGTATCCTTGCCGACGCCGAGCAGCAGGTTTTCTGACACCGGCTGCAAATATGAAGAAAACCCCGGTATTTCCAGTTCTCCGAGTATTGCCGGGTCTGAAGGATCACTTAAATCGATGACGTAAACCGGATCGATTTGCGCAAAGGTCACGACAAACGCCCGGTCACCGACAATCCGGGAAGCAAAAATCTGTTCATTCGGTTTGCCAATAACCGCGTTTCGGGTGGCGTTGGGGATCTGCCCAAGCACGTCGAGAACAAACTCCTCGGTAGATTCGCCGAGAATAGTCAGGCGGTGCTGGAAGCGGTCTTCAAAGCCGCCGTTGTCCACTGTTGTAATCAGCGTCAGATTTCCCTCGTGTTCACCCATCAAAAATGCCGGATCACCCCAAAATGTGCCTGGCACTCTTCCGGAGGCAACATATTCGGGATTGCCATTGTTGATTGAGAATTTGTGTATGACAGTCTCGGTGTAGAAATCATTCTGCACACTTCTGGAGTGGTCAATCGCAGCAAGGTAAATGGCTTCCTCGGACATGTGCATCCCCCATATCCCCTCTGCTATACAGATTGCGGATAAATCCAGAGGATTATTTAAGTCAATAGCGGTGATAGTCGTGAGCGTTGGGTAATTTACCTGATCACCTGCAGTTGCTTCTTCAATGGCTGGGATTAGACATTGTTGACTTGTTAGCAAGGTTTGACTGGTACCATCTTTAAACTTTACCCTGGGTAGTACATCATCAATTTCTATATTAGCCAGCAATGTTCTGTTCGTTTCCCGGTCGGCATCGCTGGTCGCAAACGGTATCAAACCATCGACGCCTGGTGTGAAACGAGTAATCAAGTAAAGGATATTTCCGATTCGCCGCGAATTGACATAAGAACCATCAATCGTAAGTTCTGCCGTTCTGAAGGCAGCCTCAGGATCTCGTATATCCATGATATCGATAATGGTTTCACCCTTCCAATTAAAGGGCGCAAAGAAATCCAGCGTCCAAAAATAGTTTGCGCTAGTGCGGATAGCGGATAGTATCGAGTCGTTATCGTTTTTTAACAGGTACAAACCCCTGATCTGGCTATTAACGTCACTGTCGACCAACTTCAAGGTACCAATCTGTACGGCAGCCTGACCTGCAGAATTTGTCTTGAATATCTGGATGCGATCATTTTGAGCCAAATACAGGTACTCACCGTCATATTTTATCGGGTCAAGTTCATCCACTCCCTGGACCAGCAAATTAGTCTGGGTAAAATCAGCACTGCCTATGGCCGAAGACAAATTGGCTGCATCTGCTGTTTCAAGAGATGTGTTGACTGCATCGATCTGGGTTATTACAGTGCTAATGGGGTTTCCCTGAACCAGGTTGTCGCGCACCTCTGATGAATCGTCGGCCAGACCGGACCATTGTTCAAGACCAGCTATTATGTAGTCTCGAAATGCCGTGTCGGATTCGGGGGGCAGCAATAATGCGAGCGATGGATCTGCATCAGGTGGTGCAGGTGGTTCGTTAATACCACCTGTGCCGCCTATTCCACCTTCCGAGCAGCTTTGTAACAGCGCCACTATGACAAGTAAAAGACGTATTCTGGAATTCACGATAGTTACTCCTGGCCAGAAACTTGATTGGATTGATCGGTATCAGCAGATGCATCTGAATAGGGTTCTGCAAAATAATAGATCCCAATACCTGCACGAAAGCGACCATCTTTCAGATTTTGATCAACCTCGGGATTGGCGTCCCGGTCCTGCTCTGAGAGCCATTTATCGAATTTGTTCAGAAGCGCAACGCTATCTTCATGACTGATGTGCTGGAATCTCTTAACCGCATGCTCGGGTAGGTTGTCATAAGCGACCGTGAGCTGCAGCCGGGTTTCGCGGCTACTGCTTTCGAAATTATGATCAATCGTTGAGAGGAGATCCTTCACTGTGTTTCCCATGATGTTGTATTGACTTTCTTGATCATGGTGGGGGACATGCGCCGTCGGGGTTGTGAGATGGATTAGTCCAGAGGCGTCCAGTTCAACGGTCCCCACACGTAACAGCTCATCCAACACGGCACGGGCAGGAAGATCGCCACTGTAGCGACGTACTAATCCCGTAAATCCGGCATCTCCTTCAAATGGGAGATGCCGGGGGATACCACTTTCATCTAGAAATAGGCGATCCTTGCGCCAGCCTCCGGTCACTCGAACCGCTCGATTGTATTCCAGATCCAACTGACCCGGTTCCGTGACGGGCAGTTTCTGCAAGCGACTCACTTCCTTACGTTGAATGCCGGTCAGCATCGATATGCGGGCACTGGTTTGTTTACGTCCCCTGATTTGGAAGTCATCAGATGCGATCTCGACATAAACACGTTTTGCTATCTCGGCAAATTCGCCATGTGGGATGCCGGTTCGAATCAACATTCGAACCAGAGGGCGGAGTAACTTTGTGATAGACGTCTGTACAGTTTTAGATGCCATATTTGGGAATATTATCCCATATATAGTCAATTAGCCAATATTTTAGGGATATATATCCCATAATGATAATAGCGAAGATTTAGGAATCGCTTTACGATGGAGTTATTCAGGGCGCCGATCCGGGTGCTGTATCAAGCATTGGTCGAATAGTTTCGGCCGGTTTCGACCTGATTTGGGCTACTCAGGATTCCCCGGCAGGCTGTGATATGAGTACCTTGCGATAAATGACCACCGCCAGAATCAAATTTCTCAACAGGTACAGATTAGACATTAAGAACAAAACAGCGGCCAGACGTATGCTCCACTCTCCCTGATACATAGCGGCAATCATAACCAGCACAGTCCCCAGATGCAGACGAAACTGCCATCGGCCATGGACCTCGGGAATAATCTGTTTCATATTGGGAATATTCTTCTGCCAGCGTGTGGACATGTCAATTTGATTTGTCAGATGCAGCCAGATCAGGAATGGCACAATCTTGTAGAGCATTCCCGATATCACTGACAGGGTAAACCCGATGATCAACAGAGCGCCTATCAGCACCTCCCGGTTTAACTGGTCTGCAAGCCAGGACTCTGGCAAGCTCCAGATGAAAATAGCAAGCATCATGCAAGACAGGGCCAGTCTGAAGAAATCCAACGTAACATCGGGCAATTTCCGCCGGCGTTTGTGTTGTAACCACAAGGTCATCAGGCAAAAAGTGAGCAATCCTGCCATCACTCCGGTTTTCGGGATGACACTTACCCAGCTAACTGATAATGCTGAATTCGGTAGAATCTCGATCAGACTCCAAAACACCAAACTCAGAAAAATAAACGGGGTCAGCCAGCGGACAATTTCTTTTGGATACCTGGGTGTGATCTGGAACATCGGTACCACCTGATAGGAAACAGTAATTACCAACAATCCTATCCAACCCAATAGCCCCCAGGTCAGGTGCAAAGATGTAAGTTCTCTTGCCAATGGAATTTCAGGCAAACTGTGACCCGCGGCCATATATAAACCCAGTGACGCACTAACCAGAAAAGAAAGTAACGCCAATCGAATGCCCTGAATGGAGTCACGGTTGGCCTCGGATCTCAGCAAACCGAGCATCATGAGAACAAAGAATGCCGCCACAGTAACTGACAGAAAAAGTACGGCAACAAGGAATAAAGAAGCGTTGCTTAAAAACATACCGATGCATAAAGCGGACACACCAAAGATCAAGCCCACATAAAGACTCAAGCTAACCAATCGAGGACGGTTGAAGGTGACACCGGCCAGGACAGGAAGTAATTGCTGCACAGCGCCGAACATCACCATTACTGCAAATCCCAGCACCAGCAGATGTGTCACACTGAGCATCACCGGCGACCAACGATTCTGAACCGACTCGGGATACACCAAGATGAGAATGGCCGCCACAATGGCAAATACGGGTGCCGTTAGCATATAACTGAGCGGTACAGAGGCAGGTGGCGTCTGTGCCAGTGAAAGAACACCGTAACTCACGTTTTATTCTCGCCAGGGCGGTAGTTGACCGGCAGCGACGTTTGCTGCTTGCTGAGCAGCTGGATCATCGAGGCGCCAGACAAAGATTTCACAGGCATCATCCTGACCCGATCTTGTATCATAACCAAAATTCTTTTGTATCAATCTTTTGTACAGCAATAGTGGCTCCCGCCAATGATGCATATGCAGGTATTGCCCGGGTCTCAACCGCTCGGTTGCTGCCATGGCAACAGCCAATGGTTCAGGTGGTGGTAAATCACTGACATCTATGAAGACACAATCGGTCTCCATCAGAGATTCTCCATCTCCTCGATCACCTGTTCCTGTCCATCCGCCAATATCCTTTCCGCCATCGGATAGAGAATCTGCTCCTCCTTCATGTTGTGCTGCTGCATGAGTATCAGGAGTGTTTCTGAAGTACCAAGAAAACCCTCTCTATCCTTCTGCTCAGACATCTCAGTCAGGATCTTTAGCAGATCGCGCATCTGGGAATGTTCCATTCGCATCACGGCTACGGGACCACCCGAGTTTCCCATGGTGCGTTCAATATACGGGAACAGCACCTGTTCTTCCATCATGAAGTGCCGTTCTATCGCATTTGCGAAGTCATTAAAAATCGCGTTCGCCTCTTGCCAGTTACCTTTCGAGACTTGCTGCTCTGCCGTTGCGAAATGCGCATCGCATTTCGCATGTTCATTAGTCATATATTCGAGGATGCTTTGCATTTTCGACTCCTAATTGGGCCAAACAGAAAGTTGGCGCGCTGCACAGGGTCAGGAACCATTGTTGATATCTGCTTGTATTTAATGAAATCCTACAGCAATCTTCCGATTAACCTTTGATTTCAATTAAGCTCAACGGCATTGCTGGTAAAAATGTTGGGTTACGCCTCGCTCTCACAGCTTGTTTCACAAGCTGCTGCCGCTGTTCAAATTTGGTTACATCAAATATTGAACGGGCTATCCAAACCTACAGATTCACTTGGTAAGAATGTTGGGTAACCCAAGCTACAGACCCCACGTTGGGTTACGCCTTTGGCTAACCCAACCTACGGACCCTACAGATTGACGTGGATTGGTGGGATTCCCTGAAGGGACAGTCCCCTTTAATCTGGTAGTCCCAGTACTCGCTTGGCGATTATATTCATCTGGATTTCGCTGGTGCCTCCATAGATAGATACGGCTCGCGACGACAACCAGGTACGTGTGACGGCAAGCTCATCACTGGAAAAGCTCTCTCCTTCCCAACCCAAACCATAGGTACCCATAGCCTGCTGATGTAGGTCCGCTTTTTCCTTGGTTAATCTCGCACCGGTAACCTTTAAGATGGAAGTCGCCAATGCCGGAGCACGTGCCTGCGTTTCAGCAATAACTCGCTGTTGTGTCAACTGATAAGCCCGGCTATCCATCTCCAATCCAAGCAATCGGTCCCGAACACCGGGATCGATGATCCGCCTCTCATTTCCCTGCTGATATTGACGCGTGACATCTACCAGGCTGACTTCAGTGTCCTGCCCTTTTGTGCCACTGGTATTAACGCCAGCATGCACAGATCGTTCGTACTGTAGAAGTCGCTTACCCACATTCCATCCCTGGTTGAAGCCGCCGATGAGATCTTCCTTATCCGCAAGCGCGTCTTCAAAGAATGTTTCGCAAAATGGCGAGCTACCACTGATGAGCCGTATAGGTCTAACCCGCACTCCCGGCTGATCCATATTCACTAGAATCAAACTTATGCCTTCGTGTTTGGGTAGATCCGGATCAGTTCTGACCAGACAGAATATCCAGTCGCCGTACAAACCATCCGATGTCCATGTCTTCATGCCATTCAATCGATAATAATCCCCTGCATCAGTTGCTCTCAATTGCAGGCTGGCAAGGTCACTTCCCGCGGTTGGTTCACTATATCCCATGCACCAGCCCCCTTCTCCTCTGGCGAATCTGGGTAACCATTTCGCCTTCTGTTCATCGGTACCAAATTCCAGCACGGTAGGTCCAATATAATTCACGCCTCTTCCCGTTAACGGCGATCGGGCACCAATTCGACCCATCTCCTCAAGCAAAACCATATACTCGGCTCGAGCAAGATCTGCACCACCGTATTGCCTCGGCCAGGTAGGAACCGTCCAGCCTTTGTCAGCCATCCTCTCCAGCCAAAGTGCCGTATCCGGTTGTAACTCGATCTTCTGACTACCCCAGGGTATCTCACCCTCGCCTCGAGCGCCGGGCGGGCAGTTTTCCACCAGCCACTGCCGGGTCTCTTCTCTAAACAACTTCAAACTCTCGGTATCTTGATTGCTCACCTGGTTGCATAATCCTGTTTTAAATAGAGTTAACGATAACCTTCGTTGACGGGTCTGCGTGGCAGAACCCACCAAACTTCATCGCAGGCTTTCAATAATTCATCATCGAATACCAGGTCCAGGGCAGCCACGTTGGCATCCAGTTGGTCCGGATTACTGGCTCCGATTATGGCTGAGGTGATCCCCTCTTGATGCAATACCCAGGCAATAGCTACAGAAACCAGATTCAGATCTCTCTTCTCCACCTGCTCTTTTAAGGTCTGCACAACATCAAATTGCGATTCCTGCCAGTACCTTTCCTGATACCTGCCAGCCGCTGAGCCAAGTGTAAATCGGGTGCCACTCCGGGGTTCTTCGCCGGGTTGGTATTTGCCGGATAAAAACCCACCGGCCAACGGATTGTACACCAGCACCCCCAGACCCTCACTACGGCACAATGGCAGTAGCTCTGTCTCAATTTCACGATAGAGGATATTGTAGCGGGGTTGTACCGACACATAACCTGTGACATTTAACCGCTCGGCTGCATTCCTTGCCTGGCCAAGTCGCCACGCCGGATAGTTGGAACATCCCACATAACGAACCTTGCCCTGCGTCACCAGGTCTTCAAATGCTCGCAGGGTTTCTTCAATGGGGGTGAATGGGTCAAATCCGTGTGCCTGATACAAATCTACATAATCTGTATTCAAGCGCATTAAACTCGCATCAATGGATTCCATTATGTGTTTTCGGGATAGTCCCCAGGCATTGGGACTGGCATGAGTGGGTGCAAAGCATTTTGTTGCGATAATGAGCTGATCCCGATTTCCACGCAGTTTGATCCATCGACCGATTATTGCTTCGGTGTCCCCTACCGTCTCTCTTGATCCACCCAGAGGATACGCATCAGCTGTGTCCAGGAATATCAGGCCAAGTTCTCCCGCACGATCAAGAATTCTAACAGACTCATTTTCATCGACTTGCAATCCGAATGTCATGGTGCCGAGACACAGCGACGGCACTTCCAATCCACATTTTCCTAATCTTCGATTCTTCATCATTTTTCTCTATTGAATGTAAATAATTCCTCAATCGGTGCTGCTGGCCTGGATCTCTTTTCTCAACCGATGGAAATTGGCAAAGTCTTTTTTGTCTCTATAAAAACTGACCAACGCAGACAGAAGCTGGCTGTCCCCGGGATGTGTTACTAGCGACTTCTCCAACAAGTCTATGGCCCGGTCAATTTCACCATGGCTTTGCAGCGCTACCGCGTAAACGTATGCAAAACGCGTATTATCCGGCGCAAGATCCACAGCCCTGGCCAGATGCGCGACCGCTTTAGGCAACTCTTTTTGTCTCACCAGCTTTAACCCTGTGGCATATTGTACTCCGGCATCCTCAGGCGCAATACCTAATGCCCGGCTCAACAATCGTTCCGATTCCTGATGTTGACCCAGGCTGCGATACAGATCAGCAAGATTCAGCAATGCCGGTACATAGGCAGGCGCTAACAGTAATGCATGGCGGTAGGCTTCAATGGCTTTATCCACATCGCCTCTATCAGAAAAATATATGCCAAGATTCATTTGCGCAGAAGGCATGTCAGCACTGAGACTTTGAACTACTTCAAACTCCGAGAACAATGCGCTCACTTTTTCTTTATCGGAGCTGTTTAACAGATCCAGACGGATGCCGGCTAAAAAAGAAGCCGCCTCAAATCGGACCGCCCTGACCTGATCGGTGATCAAGTGTGAAACCATATTAAATCGGTCTGCTATCGGTAACCACTGCAGTCCCCTTAGTGCGGCCAATCTGATTAACGCATGTTCGGAAGTCAACGCGTGGGTCAGAATCTCAAGGTTTGCCTGACCGGGAAATCGGGATAATTCCATTAACGCCGTCGCTTTTGTTATCACCGATAAATCGCCACTGCCAGCGATATTGCGCAGTTCAGCGGCTGCTTTCCGGTTATTGGTTCTTGCCTGGTGTAGCGTTCGGCCGACAGAAGCTTCACTACCACTAGTCATCCCCCAGTTCTGCATCAGGTCAATGGACCATTGATTCGACCTGTCTCTATGACACTGATTGCAGGCATTGGGAATACCAATTTCCTCTGACAACCAGGGATTGGGCGATCCAAATCGGTGATCCCGCCTGGGATCAATCACCATATAGGTTGATTCCGGCATGTGACAGTCAACACAATTTGACCCCGAGTTGGGTTTGCTTTCCGCCGGGTGATGATGGTGCGCTTGATTGTCGAACACCTCACCCGAATGACATTGAAGGCACAAAAGGTTCCCTGGATACCGCAGTTGCAAACTATGGGGTTCATGGCAGTTGGAACAGACAACACCGGAGCCATGCATCTTGCTCTGCAGGAAGGATCCATACACATACACTTCATCTTGAATCTGACCGTCCGGATAATAAAGACCGTCTGCCAACAGACTTATCAATGCAAAATCGCCGACTTGCTTGCCAAGCGGTTGCTCATCGAGTACTTGCCTGCGGGAATGGCAGTAGGCACAGGTCTCTATTTCGGTCTTTGGGCGTTTATCGTCGGTTCTCACGAAGGTTGGCCCCTTCCCCAGACCCCAGGTCCCACGATCCTTGAGTAAAACTTTCAGGCCAAAGTTTTCATACTTAGTCTGGTTTTTGGTCCACTCGAGGTGATTCTGACCCGGTCCGTGACAGGCTTCGCAACCAACAGTTATTTCACTCCAACTTGTGTTATAGGTATCGCTGCCAGGGAGATAGTTTTTCTTCAGATCAGTTGCATGGCAGTGCGCACAACGGCCGTTCCAATTCTGAAATGCACCGGTCCAGTGCAGCAGATCATCATGTGGTATTTCCTCGTCCGGATACAGGTGGAACCATCTTTGTCCGCCTTCTTCAACCGGGCGGCTGTCCCAGGATACACTCAACGTCTGCAGTCGACCGTTTGGAAATTCAATAAGATACTGCTGTAGGGGATAGTAGCCGAATGTATATGCGATCCTGTATTCCTGGAGTTCACCCAGGGGATTATCCGTGCGAACATAGAAAGTGGCATTCTTCTTCAAAAAAGTACTGGTTACACCAAAATGGGTAAAGGTTGTATTGCCAAAGTCACCTAATACGGAATCGGCGGTAGCAATCTCCATAGCATGAAAATGGTGGGAACCTTTCCAGCGTTCATACTGCCTCTGGTGACATTCGACACAGCCGGTGCTGCCAACAAATTCATTCCCATGGCTGTTTAGCTGAACGGAAATCAAACCGACCGCAGCTATGATTGTGCACACAAACCTATGCTGGCGTTTGAGGTTCACGGGACAATAGACTTCAAAATCAATATTAAATACCCTTTACAATCGACGTACTGAGCGGACGATAATGGGCTCAACGGGCAAGTCATCAAATCCATCAATACTTTTCGTATCGACCCGTTCGATTGCGTCAACCACCTCCATACCGCCAACAACTTTTCCGAAAACTGCATAGCCAAAGGTCGTACAGGTTCTCGGTTTATTCAGGCCCCGTTGTCTGGCTTTTAACTCCACAACCTGCTGGACCCTGGTGCAACTCGATTCAGTGTGATCCAGGCTAACATTGTCAGCCAGATTGATAAAAAACTGATTGGATGCGCTGTCAATTTCATCGTTGCGTGCCATGGAAATGGTGCCTCGAAGATTTTTCAGGCCGTTATCCGCTTCATTGTGAATTGTCGAAGCTGATTCCCTTTCCAGCATCGTGACATCATAGCCACCCCCCTGCACCACAAAGCCAATGACGACGCGATGGAAGACTGTGTCGTCATAGAATCCCTTATCTGCATAGGATAAAAAATTTGCAACGGAAATCGGTGCATTCCTGGTATCTAACAGCAGAGTGATGTCACCTAAAGTGGTTTCAATTACGACCCTTGGTGCGCTTTCAGGTTCTGGTTCAGCTTCTGCAACCGAACCGGGTGCCATCAAAATGAAACACAAAGCCAATACAAGTAGCAGACAGAGACAACGCATATCGGAGGCGCCATGGTTAATGAATATCTTACATGGTACGTGATCACTCATAATTTGACTATGGTCATGGATCATGACGGACTCACTTCGCCGGGACTAACTCAAGTTGGTCGCACCTCTGCCATATTGAGTATCTATTAGCATCAGTTATACCGTGGTTTCTCGGCTTCGCTATTGTCTGCATCCTGCCTGACAAGTTCAGCGACTTCCGAGAGGTCTTTTAAGAATTCATCCATTACCTCAACATGAAATGGTTGTACCATCAAGTGCAAGGCTACGGGCTCCATTATTGCGCTGGTGAACCACCCCCGATCAACCATCCTCTTCCAGACAGAGAATATATTCAGTTCAGCCGAAGCAATAGTGGAGATCGCATATCTGCTTTCAAGTAGCGGGTACAATCCATCGATAGTTTCGAGTCCTTTCGCCAGTTTATCCTGAGCATTCACTATCATCCGCGCTTTCTCTTCATAACCGTCTACACCCAGATAATTGAGTACCGCCCAGGCACCCGCGACAGCTCCTCCTGCTTTCGAACCGGCCGCAGTCTGTGTCGTCATACCTCCAGCGGGCCAACCATTAAAGTCAAATATCTGGTGAGACCTTTGCTCCTCTGTGCGATGAAATATCGTTGATGCCGCTTTTGGCGTAAATCCATATTTATGCAGATCAGCCGATATGGAACAGACTCCGGGCACTTCAAAATCGAATGCCGGCACATCAACCCCAACGCTTCTGGCATGGGGCAGAAAGTAGCCGCCGACACAGGAATCCACATGCAACCATAATCCCTCATCCTGTGCTAACACACCGAGTTCTTCAATGGGATCAATCAAACCGTAAGGGTAGCAGGGTGCTGAACCAACCAGCATGATCGTGTTATCAGAAATGGCTGTTTGCATCGCCTGCACATCAGCCAGATAATTTTCCTGCAGGGGAACTCGAGTAACCGTCAAACCCAGATAACCTGCTGCTTTATCAAACGCCGGATGTGCAGAGTAAGGAATAACCAACCCAGCGGCCACCACATCCTTGCCTTTCGATCTGGCCTGATCTCGGCAGGCCTTTACAGCCATAAAGATGCTTTCGCTACCACCGGAAGTCATATTGCCACAGGCGCCCTCCGGCCCCTGTAGCAGACTCAAACCCATGTCGATAACATCTGCCTCCATTTTTTTTAGGCTCGGGAAAGCAGTCTCACTGCCCAGTGCATTCTCGGTGTGATAGAGCTGGTAAGCTTCTTTGCCCACATTCATGACGTCCATCCCTGCATGGAAAACGTAAACACCGAGGCGTCCAGATTTCCAGTCGATATCTCCTGCCTTAAAGGCTTCCATCTCACCTTTTAAGGTATCCCAGTCCCTGCCTTTATCCGGTAAAGCTGTTCTCATCGTCTCTGCTCCTCAATTTTCACATCCAGAAAATCACTCTCGTCACCAGGCTAACCACATCGATTATCGTTGGATTCAACCCATTTGACCAGAAACAGCCTGCATAATATGCTCAGTGTACTGTCCGCGTATTAAATAGAAATTCAAGATGCAAAAGTCAGCTGTGATCTCCAGGTGCGGCAAGTATCGTTACGAACTTCGCCGCATCTGGAACGAAGCAAAATGCTCAGTCCTCTTTATCTGCCTGAATCCCTCCACGGCTGACCATGAGCAGGACGACCATACCTCCCGCGTGTGCATCAATTATGCAAAGCGTTGGGGTTACGGAGGTCTGGTTATCGCAAACCTGTTCGCCTATAGAGCAACTGATCCTGCCTGGCTTAAAGATACAGAAGATCCCGTCGGATCCGAGAATGACAGGCGCCTGCGAAAACTAATCAACGAGATGTCTCTGACGGTGTGTGCGTGGAGTAATGGCGGTGGTTACCTGAATCGGGACAAAACAGTTCTTGATCAGATAAACAGCCCCTTCTGCCTGACAATATTAAAGAGTGGGAGACCAGGTCATCCTCTGTATAAGAGTCGAACACTTACACCAATTCCGTTGATCACCAGATCATGACAGGGGGACTGCGAGACAGAGCCGATCCCAGCCACCTGAAAATCTGCGGAACTGGTGGGGGACTGGGGTCAGGTCTTGTCTTTTGCCTTCTGCCTTCTGCCAGGGACCGGGGTCAGGTCTTGTCTTTTGCCTTCTGCCAGGGGACTGTGCCAGGGACCGGGGTCAGGTCTTGTCTTTTGCCTTCTGCCAGGGGACTGGGGTCAAGGCAGTAAACGGTCACTACACATTCAGACACTCTGAGCGCATCTGTACGCCGCGTGCCATTGGCGCGCCGACCGCGTGTGACGGTACGACACTGTCCCTGAGTTTGCTGTTCGCCGGATGCGAACCAGGGAGAATACCCCATGAAATCGTGTGAGGTTGACCCGGAGCTTGGGAACAAGAACAGCGAGTTGATGGCGCACTTCTATTGATAAAGCGGATGATTCACTCTACAGCGCCAAGCACGAAGGTCGTAATAGAGTCGTTCTGACCGAATGATGGCAAACTGCTAACTGAGCTCTCTCATTAACTTCGAAAATTAAACACCTCATCGCGAAAGATTATCAATATTTCCGCTTTGTTTGGAGTATCCTTTGAACTCGTTTTTTGTGCAGTTAGTTCTACTGTAGAAAATTCAGAGCCAGCTTACAATAACCCTGGTTACAACCGAGCAGAGAAAGGTTTCAGATAAACTTCAACCGATTATCAGCTCTAACAATAATAAATTCGGAAATATTTCAATGACTGATACTTATAACAACTTTTATATCAATGGCGAATGGGTCTCACCGGAAGGCAGAGAAACCCTTGAAGTCATTAACCCTGCAACAGAAGAAGCATTTGCTACCATTTCCATGGGTACGGCAGACGATCTGGATCAAGCAGCGAAAGCAGCGTTGGCCGCCTTTGATTCATGGTCACAGTCTACTGTGGACGAGCGTCTGGCCGTTCTAGGTAAAATTGTGGCAGGAATTCAAGCCAGAACTGACGAATTGGCAACAGCCATTTCTGCAGAAATGGGTGCACCCATCGGTTTTGCCAAGGCAGCACAAGTTGGCGCTGGCATGGGGCATTTCGCAACCATGATACAGATTCTACAAAACTACGAATTCGAAAAGGCTGTCGGTACGAGCATAATTGTCAGAGAATCTGTCGGCGTGTGCGGCTTTATCACCCCCTGGAACTGGCCGCTGAACCAGATAGCCTGCAAAGTCGCCCCTGCGCTGGCCGCCGGGTGCACCATCGTCTTAAAACCAAGTGAAATTGCACCCATTAACGCGTATATTCTGACCGAGATTATTGCCGATTCCGGTTTACCCGCCGGTGTATTCAATATGGTTAACGGAGATGGTCCAACAGTGGGAGCAGCAATATCTTCGCATCCGGCCTTTGACATGGTGTCGTTCACGGGATCGACTCGTGCCGGACGCCAGGTTGCTGCTGCCGCTGCAGAATCAATAAAACGTGTTACCCAGGAATTGGGGGGCAAATCTGCCAATATCGTTCTTGATGATGCTGATTTTCCAACGGCTGTTGGTGGTGGTGTCGAAAACTGCTTCGGCAATAGCGGTCAATCCTGTAATGCACCAACACGTATGCTGGTTCCAAAGGCACGTCATGCAGAAGCACTGAAAATAGCCAAAGCAGCAGCAGAAAAGGTGAAAGTCGGTGATCCAAATGCAGAAGGCACAACCATAGGTCCTGTTGTCAGCGAGCTTCAATTCAATAAGATTCAGGTCCTAATCGAAAAAGGCATCGAGGAAGGTGCGGAATTGGTAGCGGGTGGTCCGGGTCGACCTGATGGGCTCAATGTCGGTTTCTATGTCCGGCCAACTGTATTTGGCAATGTAAATAATGATATGACGATTGCCCGAGAAGAGATCTTCGGACCGGTCCTGTCAATTCTTCCCTATGAGGACGAAGAAGACGCTGTCGCTATTGCCAACGATACTGATTATGGTTTATCCGGTTATGTCCAGTCCGGCGACATTGAGCATGCTCGCAAGATCGCACGGCGACTCCGAACCGGTAATGTGCATCTGAATGGCGCTCCAGCAGACTTCAACCTTCCGTTCGGTGGATACAAGAAATCCGGAAATGGTAGGGAATGGGGACTTCATGGCTTTGAAGAGTTTCTGGAGACCAAAGCGATTATGGGATACGGAGAGTAAAGGCCGGAACCTCAACCAGGAAGAAGGACCAGAAATAAAGCCTCGAATGTCCTCGTAGTGCCATTCGGGTCAGGTCTTGTCTTTTGCCTTCTGCTATAGGGCAAAGATCCCAAGCATTTGTTATAGGGCAAAAGACAAGACCTGACCGCAATCAAAATTAACCAAACTGGCCAGGTAGTACCACCCATTCCGGTTCTTCAAATTCTCCGATAACCACCACTTCAACAAACTCAGCCTGTTCTGCGATGATCTTGCGAACCAGCTCGGATTGCCGAGCTTCCATCGCATCCCTTTTTGCTTTCGTTTCCCAGGTTGCGATGGCCAACAAGACCTGCGGATCACCGATTTTTCGATGTAGTCTCGTGCCTTGTGCGCCGGGCGCCTGCTGTATGATCTTGCTTGCCCGAAGCCACGCATCGGCGTATTGCTCAGCTTTGACACCTGGTTTGACGTGAACCTCAAAAATGAAATGCATCTGGCCTCCTCAGCATCTTTTTTTCCTCGGGTTTAGTTTATAGTCTTACAATAATTGTAGGCAATGGCTATATTTCGGGAACCAACAAAGCACACAGGAGGTTACTGATGAGGATCTTAGGTTGTTTGTTTGCACTTTTATCTTTATCGAGTACGGCTGAGCCAATTGATTTTACTACCTTCAACTTGATTGATCTATCTCATAGCTTCGACGGAAACACTATCTACTGGCCGACAGCGCGGTCTGGGTTTGAACTGAAAAGAGAATCATTCGGAATAAGTGGTGGCGGTTACTTCTATGCCGCCAACAGTTTTTCTGCACCAGAGCATGGCGGCACACATATAGATGCGCCAATTCATTTTTCAGAACACGGGTGGAGCCTGGATGAGATTCCGGTGGATAGATTTTTGGGCGCAGCCATCGTCATTGACGTATCTGATAAGGTGAGGAAGGACCAAGACTACCGGCTAACAGTTTCAGATGTAGAGCAGTTCGAAAGAATTTATGGCCGGATCAAAGCGGGTGTTATGGTGTTATTGAGAACGGACTATAGTCGGTTCTGGCCGGATGCTGCAAAATACCTCGGCAGCAATAAACCGGGTGATGCATCAGATCTCCATTTTCCAGGGTATGGTGAAGCGGCTGCGCGGTTGTTGGCCGAGGAACGACAAGTTAACGCCATTGGCATCGACACTGCTTCGATTGATTATGGACCCTCCACGGACTTCATCGTTCACCAGATTGTGGGTAAGCGCAACGTTCTCGGCTTTGAGAATCTGACTCACCTGGATAGGGTGAGCCCCGTCGGTGCAACCTTGATTGCATTGCCAATGAAAATTGGCGGGGGATCTGGTGGCCCGCTGCGGGTGATCGCGCTAGTGCCCAAATAGTCCCTGGTTACGCTGCTTAATTTGCTTTTAATTCGTCAATCCATACACGGATCCTATGATAGTGGGATCCTCGCCAGTAAATTTTTTTGCAACCTACACATTCCATAAAGTCGTCAAATAACGACAACGTAGCATTCGGTAAACTATCTTGTAGGTGCGTTTTAGCAACCGGATGCAATAGTTCATTACAATTTGAGCAACGAGTAAATGGTCTAAAATTGCTTTCCAGTTGTAAACGATTAACCACCTCTCCTGGCTGCTTTTTGGGATTATCATTGCGGACCCAATAACCATGAGTTACCGCTCTATTTTTCAAAATACCTTTGTCTCGAGTCAGAATGACGCGTTTATCTTGTAATGAAAGTTCAACGATCTCATCATCTATGAAATCGTTTCCGAAAAGCGGAAAAGCGGGGTCAGGTCTTACATTTCACAAAAGCGAGTGTGAAATGTAAGACCTGACCCCACTGCTGCACGCTGATCATGAAAGCATGAACAGAAAGAATTTCATAATCTCCATGTAATCGCTGGATTCGAAGCGAACCGTGCTGGCATCCTTCAGGGAGGCGCCGGGATAAAAACTTCCCCTGTAGGCATCGTCATGATGCTTGAAACGCAGCTCAACTTTGAACGACTCGGGTAACTTGTTTGAATAGGCTGAAGCACCTGTTGCGAGGCATTTCTGTACATCAGCACGTATCTGTTGCACCGCTGCATCAGGATGGATACTCACAGAGGATGCTCCTATGCCTTTGGAAACCGAGGTGGTGACTAATTCATCATCCAATTGTCTGGCTTCAGCACAAATA
>JASJXV010000050.1 GCA_030123805.1 Gammaproteobacteria bacterium | reverse complement strand
TCCTCGCAACAACCCTTGGCCGTAGCCAACCTGAGGTTCTTCGATCCGAGTCACCTGGGTGAATGTTTCAGGTGAAACAGGTGCCTTGTCGAAACCTGGAATATCCGTCGGAATTGTTTCAGCTGAAACATCTTGTGGGTTGTCATCGGTGGTATAAATCGGACCTTGCGGAATTGGCCGCCCATCTGGTCGTTGAAAATACCATGCACCCTGGAAATCCTTTTTGATCTTGAACCCCTCCTCATGGACCATCCGGTGGTGGGCGCTGCAAAGGCTTATCAGATTTTCCGGGCTGGTCTCTCCACCATCTGTCCAGTGTTTCACATGATGCATGTCAATTCACCTTTTTCAAAGCTGGCGCATACCAGCGGCAAATCCAGTAACGCTCGCGCAGTCCTGATTTTTTCCCTGGCAGTGCCGGGGACAATGCCACACCGGAAATTTAACCAGGCAGCACAGTCGGTGCAGCCCCAGGCTTTCCATCCCTGCCGCAAATCGAATTCCCTCAGTAGCACCAGGAATTGATATTCACTGGCATTGATTCGGAAGGAGAGGGTGATGATCTGGTTTTCCAGATCGTCGAGATGAAGGTTTGAGAATGTAGCTGATACGCTGTCCTGCATGGCGGGTTATCCTTGTTGTTAGGCTGTTTATATATACAGTATTATAAACGTATGATACTGTTTTTAAAAGCATTATATTCCCAACGGGTAAGTTTCTGCGGTTTGGTATGCGGGCCTGGGTCGCTCGCTATCGTTTGCAGATTGTCTGGATTACAGCCCTATGATTTTCTTCATCGTGACGTTACAGTGCTATACTCGGCCGAAGAGAGAAGTTCCGCTTTGACACACCTCAAGCAGGTAAATTTTTATGGATATGGATCTAACCCACCTTGAGATACGCATACTGGGGTCATTGATTGAAAAAGAAATTACCACACCCGACCAGTATCCGTTGTCACTGAATGCTCTGGTTCTCGCCTGCAACCAGAAAAGTAACCGGGAGCCGGTATTGAAGCTGGACGAATCCGAAACCAGCGAAGTCATTGATGATCTGGTCAAGAGGTACCTTATTGTTGAACAAACCGGTTTTGGGAGTCGGATTGTGAAATTCAAACACAAGTTCTGTAACTCAATACTTGGTGAATTACAGCTTTCGCCACAACAACTTGGCGTCATCTGCGTGCTGTTTTTAAGGGGTCCGCAAACACCGGGTGAGTTACGCACCCGAACCAACAGACTGTGTACGTTCAATGATGTTGAGGAAGTCGACGCGACGCTAAAAGAATTGATGCAGTGGGAATCAGGACCACTGGTGACCAGATTCGCTCGTGAACCGGGTAAGCGGGAGTCACGCTACGCTCACCTGTTCAGCGGGGAAGTGGAGATTATCGAAGAGAGCCGCGATCATAGCGCCATTTCTGCGAATTCAGGCGCCGATTCGGGAACTGATGACAGGCTCGAGACGCTGGAACAACAAGTGGAGCAGATGCGTACCGAGATCGACCGATTGCAGCAACAGATCTCCCACTTAACGAACAATTGAAATAGAGGGGACAAATATACGGGAAGGACTTATTTTCACAGCATATCCATAAGTTTCTTTGCCGCAGTAAAAGGTGTGATGGTGCCTGCAACAACTTGCTGTTCCAATAAGGGAATTTCGTTGTGTACAGCCGGATTCTGTTTTAGCTCGAGTTCCAGCATCTCGTGAAGCAGATGATGCATCCATGCCGTGTTCTGCTGAGCACGCTTTGCATGAAAACTGTTTAAATCATCGTGCTCAGTCGCGGCGGATCGAAAATCGCAGATCATCTGCCAGACATCGTCAATGGCCAGATTCTCCCTCGCGGAACATGTCATCACTTTCGGTGTCCAGTAGGTGGCATGGCGCAATAGTTGTAGTGCGTTCTGGTAATGCAGACGAGTTTGCTCTGCCAGGTTTAATGACTCTCCATCGGCTTTATTGATGACCAGTGCATCGGCCAGTTCAACTATGCCTTTTTTTAGACCCTGTAATTCGTCCCCGGCATTTGGCAGCATCAGCACCATAAAGAAATCAACCATCCCGGCTACTTCAAATTCACTCTGACCGACGCCTACAGTTTCGATCAGAACAACATCGTAACCAGCAGCTTCGCATAGCAGCATGGTTTCCCGGGTTTTTTGTGCAACACCGCCAAGGGCACCCCCGGATGGAGAGGGACGTATGAATGCATTGTTGTTGCGGGACAATTCCTCCATTCGGGTTTTGTCGGCGAGGATGGATCCGCCCGCTATCGGAGAGCTGGGATCAACCGCCAATACCGCAACTTTTTTGCCCTGTGCAATCAGGTGCAAACCAAAAGATTCGATAAAGGTGGATTTACCCACACCGGGAATACCTGTAACACCGATGCGAATGCTATTGCCCGTGTCAGGAAGAATCTGTTCCAGAATCTTCTGGGCTTGCGATCTGTGAGAGTCCAGCTTGCTTTCCGCCAGCGTGATAGCCTTCGCCAGCGTGCGCCGATTACCCTTGCGAAGCAGATCCAGATCGATTCCAGTCATTTTAATCAGTTTACTTTATCTTCTTTCTCTTCACGAATTGTAAGCTTCACCAATTACCTCCAGAACACCAAGTGCCGCTATCGGAATCTTGGTGCCAGGACCGTATATCCCCTTAACTCCGGCATTGTAAAGAAATTCGTAGTCTTGCTTTGGTATTACGCCGCCCACCACCACAATAATTTCCGTGTCGCCCTGGGCCTTGAGTTCCTCGATCAGACTGGGCACCAGAGATTTGTGACCCGCTGCCTGGGAGGAGACACCCACGACATGCACGTCATTTTCGATCGCCTGTCGTGCGACCTCTTCCGGAGTTGAGAACATGGGGGACAAATCGATATCAAAACCGACATCAGCAAAAGCAGTGGCGATGATTTTCGCGCCACGATCATGTCCATCCTGTCCCATTTTGCACACCAGCATGCGTGGCCGTCGACCGTATTTTTCCACGAATGTACTTATATCTGCACGGATGCGCTGCCAATCCGCATCATTCTGATATGCCTTTCCATAGATACCTGACACGGTTTGTGCATGGGCTTTATAACGGCCAAATTCTTTTTCCAGCGCCATGGATATCTCTCCTACTGTCGCGCGAACACGCACTGCCTTAATAGCAAGATCCAGCAGATTACCCTCACCCGTTTTCGCACACTGGCAAATAACTTCCAGAGACTGTGCCACCGCGTCGGCATCGCGAGAATGTTTTAGCTCGTCTAATCGTTTTAGTTGTGCTTTCAGAACTGCCTGATTGTCTATTTCCAGGATTTCAACTTCCTCGTCTGCTTCTGCAAGGTACTTGTTGACACCAACTATGACATCTTCACCAAGATCGATGCGTGCCTGTTTCCGGGCTGCCGCTGCTTCAATTCGGAGTTTTGGCATTCCGGATTCTATGGCTTTTACCATGCCTCCCTGCGCTTCGATCTCTTCAATTATGGACCAGGCTTTGTCTGCCATTGCCGCCGTCAGACTTTCCATCATATAGGACCCGCCCCAGGGATCGATAACGTTGGTGATACCGGATTCTTCCTGAATGATCAGTTGGGTATTTCGGGCGATGCGCGCAGCGAATTCGGTCGGAAGTGCAATGGCTTCATCCAGAGAGTTGGTGTGCAATGATTGGGTGCCGCCAAACACGGCTGATAAGGCTTCTATGGTGGTGCGAATGATATTGTTGTAAGGATCCTGCTCTGTTAGCGACCAGCCCGATGTTTGACTGTGGGTGCGGAGCATCGAAGACTTTGGATTGTTTGGCTTAAACTCAGCCACTATCCGCGCCCAGAGCAGGCGTGCAGCACGCATCTTGGCGATTTCCATGTAGAAGTTCATGCTCACACCCCAGAAGAATGACAACCTGGGAGCGAACTGATCAATATCAAGACCAGCGGCCAGGGCGGTCCGAATATACTCTTTACCATCGGCCAGCGTGTATGCCAATTCCATAGCTGCAGGGGCGCCGGCTTCCTGGATGTGATAACCGGAGATGGAGACGGTGTTGAATTTTGGCATCTGCTTCGAAGCATAGACAATGATATCGCCCACTATCTTCATGGAGGGTGCAGGCGGGTAGATATAGGTATTACGCACCATAAACTCTTTCAGGATATCATTCTGGATGGTGCCAGTTAATTGTTCCTGGGTTACACCCTGCTCCTCGGCAGCCACAATGTAGCCAGCCAGTATGGGCAGCACAGCGCCATTCATGGTCATGGAAACCGACACCTGATCCAGTGGGATACCATCGAACAGTATTTTCATATCTTCAATGGAATCAATGGCAACGCCTGCCTTGCCGACATCGCCGGTGACGCGGGCATGATCGGAGTCATAACCTCTGTGAGTGGGTAGATCAAAGGCAACAGATATTCCCTGGCCCCCTGCGGCCAGCGATTTAAGATAAAAGTCGTTTGATTCTTCTGCAGTGGAGAAACCGGCATATTGACGTATGGTCCAGGGACGACCTGCATACATGGTTGCCTGGGGGCCTCTGGTGTAGGGCGGTAACCCGGGGAATGTCTGCTGCTGTTCCTCCCCCGGCAGATCTTCTTTGCTGTAGAGTGCTTTTGCCTCAATTCCTTCCGCTGTTCCCCAGTTCAATTCTTCCGGTGGTTTACCTTTCAATTGCTGCGTGGCCAATGCACGCCACTGTTCGAGTGTTGCCGGGTCGAATTCTTTGGGTTTGTTGGACATGGCGAAACCTTTCGTGTCACGGCCTAATTAGCGGATTTGCTGGTGTAACTGTCAATATGTTCTTGTCTGGGATATCAATGCGCATCAATGCGTTGATTGAGCTCAATCAACACGCCATCACAGGATTTTGGATGAATAAAGATAACCCTTGAATTATGCGCACCCATTGTTGGTGCGTCCGATAGAAACTGGTAACCCCTGGCTTTAAGCCGTGCAATATCAGCGTCGATGTTATCGGATCTGAAGCAAAGATGATGCAAGCCGCCACCTTTTTTCTCCAGATAGGCAGCAATAGCCCCTTCACCCTTGAGTGGATGCACCAACTCAATGCTTGTAGAGGTCAACGGAAAGAAAGCGGTTGCTGTTTTTACCGCTGTGACATCCTCGGTGCCTTCCAATATGAGTCCGAAATCCTCCATGAACCTTTTGATTGCCTTCTCCAAATCGGGCACTGCTACAGCGATGTGATCCAAACCAGTAATCATTTATCTGTCCTTTCGCCTTTCTTGAAACGTCTGGTAATTAGTTCTGGATAATATTTGCCAGGAGCTCTTCCGTGTGTGCGCGGCTCTTTGCCCGCAATTCTTCGACCGATACCTCATCAATCTTCTCATCTGGTGTCACATGAAACAAAGCTTCACCCTTTTTAATAATAATGCCGTCACTGCCTATGAGAACCTTATCGACCGTACCGGAAAAAGGTGCATAGACTTTATTAAACATTTTCATAACTTCCACAATGTACAGCGGATCGCCTTCGTTGAAGTGATTGCCCGCAAAAACGAAAGGATCCATTCCAGGCGCTTCCCGGGAATAGAACATGCCACCACTGGCTGCGAGAATTTCACCCGAGCCGGTGACTGGCGGTGGTGCCAGTGCCCTGGACATATTTTTTTGTAGTTCCGTTGCCGTTAGTTCAGCAGGAATATTCAATGTCAGGTCAGCATTAACTTTCAGATCATAGAATTGGGTCTGCATGGCCAGTTGGGGTAAAATGGAGAGTAGATCTGTACCGGCCTGGAAACCTGCATGTGCAGCTTTCACGTTGCACCATTCAAGATCGCTCAGGTGACTGGAAGCAGGTGCGTCCATCATTTTCTGAAGTTCGATAAAACTGCTTATTCCCAACTTTTCAGTCAAGGTGTGATAGAAATCCAGGGCTGTTTGTAGCAAGTCATTGTCATGCTTCCAAATCATATAGGCTGCAGGTTCACTCTCCACATAGTCCATATTGAGGAAATGGTATGCGTCGGCCAACACTTCTATGGGGTTTTTTATCCAGATAACCTTGTTGTCTTCGATCAAAAAATGTTGGCGGTTCAGGCTAAGCCATCCGGAAAGCAAGTGGGGTTCAGCAAAAAACTTTTCCAGCGGCCGCGTTAAAAGTCCCTTTTTTCTGTCCAGAACGTTTGCATAGGCTGCTTGCTGTTCTGCATCACAACCCTTAAGGCAGGAAGACCGAACCTGGTTATAACAGAACTCAAGGTCGATGTGATCGGCAGTGTTTTTCAAACGACCGACAGCGGTCAGGTAGGGCACCACAAATCGAGTGGTTGGTCGCGCCTGACTATTTTGGCCGATAAACCAGTTTACCAATCCATAATGAAACTGCAGATTGGTTGCCAGATCCTTGCCGCGAAGATCTGTTTTTCTAAGTATTTCAGCCATGCGTCTATAGCAGTCGGGTCTGTCTGTCCCGGTCGTGAGCAATAAGGCAATGTTTGAATCATAAGCTCCGGCCAGGTGATACCTCATGAACACGTCGGTGTCCGGATTGTGAACACAAATCCCCTGATCATCTCGAACCTCGCCCTCGCTGGCATTGGACCATTGTTCGATGACCCCCCCGGCATTGGGCTGTAAGGCCTGGTTGGTTGCGTTTAGACGAGCTTCCAAAGCGGCGTTCTCACGTACTATGCGTTCCGGTTTGGGTAGTCTCTCGCCGTGTGCAGCCAGCAGCACCATTAGTTCTACAATTGATTCGACCACAAAGAAATCCGAGGGATCCTCCGGATTTGTAAATTTGAGTTTGTAACAGAGCTCTGTCACTCTGTGTTCAACCTGTATCCTGGTATTCATCTCCATGAAATAATGGTTGGAACCCTCTACAATACACTCGAAAGTCGATACCGAGTCCAAACCAACAGCCTCGCTAAACAGCGCTGCCTCGCTCTCCATCTCAGCAAGGATTTCCAGATCATTTATCAGTGTTTTAGCTTCGGCATCTCTGCCGGATTCTTTTGCAACGCCTATTGCTTCAGTGAGCTCTTCTACTGTAATGGATACTTCCAGAAGCTTTTGTTCGTGCATCTGCAGTGAACAATCACGCCCACCCATTGTGATACACCACTGACCGTTACCCACAACCTGAATCTCCTGGTGCCGGGAGGTTTCAATATTCAGCTCAATGAGGACATTTTTATTATCACCAACACCGTTGCACTTCACTTCATTAAGAATTTCCCTGAGCAGGTCAGGAGCCTGGCTGGCAGCGGCTTCGATCTGTTGATCTCGGGTGCCTTCATATGCAGTTGGTGCCTGCAGAATTCGCTGACCTTTGCCGCCGCCACCGTGAATTGCCTTAAGACGAATTCGATTCTCGGGATACTGGGTGTACATTGCTGCAACCTGTTTCTGAACTTCAACGCCGAGTTCCTCAATGGAGAACAGATCGATACTTTTTTCATAGGAAGCTGCAAGAACTGCTTCTGCCTTGTCTGACAGGCTTGGGCCGGCATGATTCAAGGTCTGTTCATCAACAGTCAGCCCTGCATCCTTACAGAGCTTTATTAAGGCTGCGTCATCCGGACATTTTGCCAACAGCGTGAGTGTGGTGACGTTATCGATTCCCGGAGTAACACTTACGCCGACGGCTAATGCTGTTCGTTTGGCTTCATCTTTGCGACCGGCACGCTTATGGGTTTGAGAACAGGGACCAATAAAATTCAGACCGGCATCCTCCAATGCCTTGACCATTTCCTCATCTTCGGCCATAAACCCGTATCCGGCAAAGACAGAATCAAAGCCATTGTCATGGGCTATACGGATGATTTGCTCGATGCGTTGAGTTCTTTCTTCTTTGCTTGCTCCTGTGTAATCAGGGACTCTGAATATCCTGCCTGGATCGGTCAGTTTGCGCAGTTCCGGCGCCAATGCATTTGGATAAATAAACGAATCCTTCTCGGAGAGCAAAATACCGTAGTTGTTGATACCCATCTCATCAAAAATGTCCATTGCTTCCTTGCGGATTGGACCACGGCAAATAATCAATGGTTGCATTGCTTCACAGTTGAAACCGCGTTGCCAGGGGAAGTTGGCGAATGCCAGTCTGCGCTCCCTGTGGATTAGAGGATTATTCAAATAGTGTTCATTACTCTCTTGCACGTGTGCCCCCTCTCAGGCATTTAATCTTTAGTGGAATTCTCGTTGCACGCCCAGGAGCGGTTCAGGGGTGTAGTGTCTCAGGTGGAATTCCATATTCTCGGTTAATACTTTTCGCAGATCCCAGGGCATGACTATCTGGGATATGGATCCAAGGCTTAGGGCTTCATTGGGATTCATTAATTCCTGTTCGTAGCGATTTGCCAGCAACGCTTCCTGTTCTCTGACCCATTTAGCGGCTGAAACCTGGGCAGATTTCACGGCTTCTTGCCTGTCGACCCCGTTCTTTAATTGCTCTTCTGTCTCCTGTGCACGCCGCGACCGGACAGAGCTCCTTATTTCTCTGAGTTCCTTTTTATAAACAAATTCAATGCCACCCCCGGAACCCATGACCGCCAATCGGGTGGTTGGCAGGGCCAGCACTAAATCAGCACCTGTTGGATAGTTGTTGTAGGATGCATAGGCACCACCAAAGGCATTGCGCACTATCAGCAGGAAGCGTGGAGTTCGAAGATCAACGATTGAGTCCAGCATGGCACGTCCCGCCTGGACTATACCCCCTTTCTCCTGTTCCGTTCCAGGGAGGAAACCGGTGGTATCTTCCATGAAGATGATCGGGATGTTGTAAATATTACAGAATCTGATAAAGCGACTGTTCTTGTAGGCTGCAGAAATATCGATCTGTCCTGACGATACAGCTGAGTTATTTGCGACAAAACCTATAACATTGCCGCCCATTCGACCCAGTGCACAAATTGTATTGCGCGCCCTTTCCGGTTGAATTTCTAAATAATCACCATGGTCGCAAAGTTGCTGAATGACGATACTAATATCGAACGGCGTGTTGAATCCTGTAGGCGAGTTAAACGCTTTCCTCAGTAACAGATCGATATCCCAGGTTTCCCTGTCAATTGGGTCGGAGGTTTGCTGAAACGGTGCAAACTCACTGTTGTTGTTTGGTAAATAATTAAGTAGCTGTTTGACTTTCTGCAATGCACTTACTTCGTCGGGTACGACGAAATCTGTGACGCCCGACTGACTGTGTACTTTAGGGCCGCCCAAATCATCGGCAGACACGTCTTCACCCAATGCCGATTTTACGACGCCGGGTCCGGTCAATCCAAAAAAGGTATCATTTGGCTGTATCAGGAAACTGCCCTGGCGAGGAAGATAGGAACCACCACCGGCATTGAAACCGAACATGCACATAATCGAAGGCACAATACCGCTGATTTTGCGTAGCGCTGTAAATGCTTCAGCATAGCCATCGAGACCACCTACGCCTGCCGGCACATATGCTCCTGCACTGTCGTTCATGCCGACCAAAGGAATCTTGCGTTTGGCGGCTAATTCGAATAATCGCGCAAGTTTTTTACCATTGGTCGCGTCTATTGAACCGGCTCGAACCGTGAAGTCGTGGCCATAAAATGCCACATCCCGACCATTGATCCTGATTATTCCCGTAACCAGAGACGCACCATCCAGATTCGGTCCCCAATTCTGAAATAGGATGGTGGGTTCGGAGCCCCTGTCTGTCAGTACCTCGATACGTTCCCAGATCGTCATTCTTTTCTTGAGGTGCTGTTTTTCGATATTCACCACACCCGCAGCGGTTTTGGGTCGATCCAGCAAATCATGTCCGGATCGCAGTGAAGCTTCGTATAAACCCGGGGCATAAGTGATTTGATTGGGAATGGTGAATTCTATCTCTTTCTCTTCAGCAAACGGATTTGCAAGAGTTGGAATTATCCGCGTTGCATTATTTGTCCTGGTACCCTTGTTCATGCTGATACAGTTTTATCTCTACTCGCAATTCTAGTTTGGTTGCAATCAACCCTAAGAAAGTCTTTGTAAGCTCTTGATTCTATGGCAATGCTCGGGACACGCAGTGTAGCATGGCTGATGCGGTAGCGGATAGTTTCTCCATTACATTCACCCCTAACAGCAAGAATAGAGAGCCTGGTTAATCGCCGCTGCTGTTATGTTAAAAACCTGGTCCGGTTCCGGAATTGACTTGCATTCTTGGCCTGAGATGCTTTTGGACATATAATGCGACACCTCAATAGATGTGCTGTTCCAGGCTGGGATAGCAGGTTTCCACACAAAAATAATGGTGCCCCGGATGGCAGTACAAAGTCCTTTTTCCAGATTATTCGGAAAATCCCCCTTCGACCCGGTACAAGAACACATGGGAGTTGCTCACGAATGTGTAGCCGAATTGGTCTTGTTCGTTGGTGCAGTTATAAAAAATGATTGGGAAGCGGCAGAGAAATCTGCGGAGACTGTCTACAGGTTGGAAAGTAAAGCCGATGACATGAAAAAAGATATCCGGCTTCATCTTCCCAAGAGTCTGTTCTTGCCGATTCCACGCTCGGATTTGCTCGAGATGTTACGCTTGCAAGACAAGATTCCCAATCGTGCCAAAGACGTGACCGGATTGATGCTGGGCCGAAGAATGGTGATTCCCCCCCAAATTGCAGCCCGGTTGATGGCTTACGCCCAGTGTACAGAAGAGGCCGTTATCCAGGCAGTGAAGACGTTAGCAGAACTGGACGATCTGATTGAAACCGGTTTCAGTGGACGAGCGATTCACCTGGTCGAGACACTGGTGGAAGAACTTGACCGGCGGGAGCATGAAACGGATCTCATGCAGATTGATGTCAGGTCTGCCCTGTTTGAAATTGAAGATGATTTGAAACCGGTAGCCGTGATGTTTTTATACAAGATCATTGAGTGGATAGGGGAGATTGCCGACCACTCGCAAATTGTTGGTCATCGAATGTTATACCTGATAGCCAAATAAATTACTTTATAGGTTCTTGATTGATCTGCTGATTTATGTGATGAACGGATCTCTAAAGTTAGCTCTTCAAGTGCATGTTATTTCTAGATTATATCCGGAGTAGTAATGGAAATCATCCAGAATTTTGGATTTGTGTTTTTGGCAATGGCGTGCGTGTTTGGACTATTCATGGCCTGGGGTGTGGGTGCAAATGACGTCGCAAATGCCATGGGTACTTCAGTCGGCGCAAAAGCAATTACCATTCGACAAGCAATATGCATTGCAGTCATTTTTGAATTTGCCGGTGCTTATCTGGCCGGTGGTGAGGTCACGTCAACCATCAGAAAAGGTATCATTGATCCAAAGCTGCTGGGAGACAACCCTGAGTATCTTGTATACGGTATGATGGCCTCGCTCCTGTCTGCCGGGATCTGGCTGCTCATAGCGACACGGAAAGGTTGGCCAGTATCTACAACACACAGTATTGTTGGCGCAATTGTCGGATTTGCCTCGGTGGGTATCTCAGTTGACGCGGTTAACTGGGGAAAGGTAGGAGAAATCGCATCCAGTTGGGTAATTTCTCCGGTAATAGCGGGCGTACTGGCATTCCTGTTATTTTCCAGTGTCAGGTGGCTCATCTTCGAATCATCCGATCCATTGAAAGCCGCGAAACGTTTTGTGCCATTTTATATTTTCCTGGTAGCCTTCGTTGTATCCACAGTGACTTTAGTAAAGGGACTCAAACATGTTGGCTTGAGCCTGACTTTCCAGGAAAGTCTGTTGTATGCGATTGGGATCGCCTTCGTTATCTTTGCTATCGGCATGTTCATCATTTCCAGGATTCGGATACAGGTATCCGATGGCTTGGAACACGCCAATGTGGAAAGAGTATTCGCGGTTCTGATGTTGTTTACAGCTTGCTCCATGGCCTTTGCACATGGTTCAAACGATGTGGCCAATGCGATTGGCCCGCTGGCAGCGATAAACAGCATTATCGCTAACAGCGGTGAGGTATTGCAGCAATCGAGAATGCCGCCCTGGATTCTGTTGCTTGGTGGTGGCGGAATTGTCGCCGGATTGGTGATGTATGGTCATAAAGTGATTGCAACCATAGGAACTCACATTACTCATTTGACGCCAAGCAGTGGATTTGCTGCCGAATTGGCTGCCGCTTCCACGGTTGTCATTGCCTCGGGTTTCAGTTTACCGGTCTCCACCACGCATACATTGGTTGGTGGAGTGCTCGGCGTAGGGTTAGCGAGAGGTCTGTCCGCTCTGAATCTCAGAGTCGTGGGAACGATCTTTATGTCCTGGATGGTGACATTACCTGTTGGAGCTGCACTTTCGATAATGTTCTTTTTTATGTTCAAGGGCATGTTCAGCTAATTGGATTATTCTTAAGAACCCTTCTCCTGATACGGAAAGATCTCTATACGAGGTGCAGGCCTGATGCAACGATTATTGCTGGATGTCATCAAAAAGCGCACCTTGTTAAGTGATGGCGCAATGGGTACGCAATTACAGGCAGAAGGATTGGAATCCGGTGATTGTGGTGACTATTGGAATCTGTCTCATCCCGAGAAAGTCGAAAAAATTCAAAAAGCTTATGTGGCAGCAGGTACGGATGTATTGATTACCAACACATTTGGTGGCTGCCGTTTAAGTTTGACCCGGTATGGTCACGGTGACCAGGTCACTGCAATTAACCTGGCTGCCACGGAGATTGCTCGAAGAGCACTGGGTACGAGGGGCAGTTTTGTACTGGGCGATATCGGCCCTTTTGGTGGGCTCATGGAACCCGATGGCATAGTCACGGCGCAGGCAGTGAAAGATGCCTTTCGAGAGCAGGCAGAAGCACTCGTATCAGGAGGCGTTGACGGTATTATTGTGGAAACACAAACCGCATTGGAGGAAGCGGCGATAGGTGTGGAACAAGCCCTTGCGGCAGGCTCGAACTGCGTCATCGTGTCCTTCTCTTTTGATGTCACCCATGACGGTAAAAATCTGTTCACCATGATGGGTGTTAGTCCGGAAGCAGCCGCTGAATTTGCAGTGTCATCGGGGGCTCATATGATCGGTATCAACTGTGGTACCGGCGTAGATATTAATTGGGCTATCAAAGCAACCAGACGTTATCGTGCTGTATGTGATTTGCCGGTAATCGCCCAACCTAACGCTGGCACACCGGAGCTGCAAAAAACCCGGGTCGTGTATAAGCAGACACCCGAACAGATGACCGGGCAAGCTTGTGAATTAGCCGCAGCAGGTGCGAGCATCATAGGCGGCTGTTGTGGCAGTACACCTGCCCATATCGCGGCTTTACGTAAGAGTCTGACTGCCAGAGTATAGATATATGCCGACCAGGGTAGAGCTCGATAAAAAGGAATATCCTGCACCCAGGGGAATATCACTGTTCGAATGTGCCGAACAGATGAATGTCAGAGTACCCACATCCTGCCTTAAAAACGGCAAGTGTCGTGAGTGCCTCGTGGAAGTAACGGCAGGCATGGAGAATCTCACAGCGAGAACCGCGGAAGAAAAACATCTTACCGGTCAATTCCGTCTTTCCTGCCGGGCTCGAATCAATTCGGACTCCGGGCATATTCGTTGCCATACATTAAAACGGCAGCAAATGAAGATCGAAGCTTCGTCGAGTGGATTACCCATCTCGTTTCAGAGCATCCCACTTGAACCGGCAGTAGTTCTGGATGGCACAAGGATCTTGTTGGAGGGGAAACAAATAGCAACTGGCTCGTCAGTTTATGGCCTGGCTTTGGACATTGGCACAACCACAGTTGTGGTGAGGCTGGTGGATTTACAGAAAGGCGAGATAGTTGCAGCGTCTGCATTTGAGAATCCGCAACGATTTGCCGGTAGTAATGTCATGGCTCGAATTCAGTACAACGTTCAAAATAAGGGGCGATTACTGCAGCGAACGTTGACTGGTTACCTGAGTCATGTAATAGAGGATTTTCCGGTTGATCCCATGGATATTTATGAAGTAGTGGTCGCCGCAAATTCGGCCATGCGGGATATCTTCTTCGGTCTTGATGTGGTGAGTATTGGCCAGAAGCCGTTTCACTCAATCAGGGAGATTGCGGTTGCGCAAGGACTGAGAAAGACCACAGCAGTAGAAATTACGGCACGGAAACTTCGTCTTCCCATCAACCCCGAGGCAAGAATAGCGGGCTTGCCGATTATCGGGTGTCACGTGGGTGCTGATGCGGCAGCATGCCTGTTAGCGATAGATATCCAAAACCAGAATCAACCGATACTGATGATGGATATCGGAACCAATACAGAAATTCTCTGTTATGCGAATAACAAGCTGCTGGTGGCTTCCTGCCCCGCAGGTCCGGCGTTCGAAGGTGGATCGGTTAATTGCGGCATGCCCGGGTTGCAGGGCGCGATTGAGAAGGTCGATATTTCAGCATCGGGCCGGGTGAATTACCGGGTGATTGATGCTGCATATCCCGAGGGAATCTGCGGTTCCGGACTGGTTGATCTTTTATGTCAACTACATAAATCGGGTCGCATAAGCAATACCGGTAGACTGGTCAACGGCAGTGACCGCTTCATGGTAGATTCGAAAGCTGGCATATATCTGTCCGAAGGGGATATCAGTGAACTTGCCCAGGCAAAGGGTGCCTGTAGCGCCGGAGTGCGCCTGCTGCTGGAAAGAGCCGGACTGGAGCTGCCAGATCTTGACAGATTTTACCTTGCCGGTGGATTTGCCAGATATTTGGATCTGGATTCAGCACGTCATATCAATCTCATTCCCAATCTTCCAGATCATCGGACCGTTCAAATTGGCAATGCCGCACTGGAAGGAGCCACGATTGCGCTCTGTAGTATCCCGCAGCGCAAAATGCTGGAGAAATTGGTGCTGAGTGCTGAACATCTTGCCCTGGAAGAGCAGGAGAGATTCTTCGACTATTTCGTGGATGGCTGCCTCTTTACAGGGCCAGCATTGAGTTGTTGAACTGAAAAGGTTGCATCGGAGGTGACCCTGTCGGAACCAATATATACAGGCAAGTGCTTTTTAGATAGATGGTTTCCCTCCATTGTCAAGACTGCACAGTCCTTGAAGGGGAACGTCCCCTTTAATGATTTCCGGGAATGGTATTGCGATGTTCGATCCATGCCATTAGCATTACATGCTTTTGGATATTTCAAATGTATCACAGGCAATGGCAGCTTGTGTATTGCAATCACTAAAATTCAGTCAAGTCGCATCCCTGAGTGGATTAACAAGAGAATAGTCAGACGGAGAAGTAAGCAATGAAAGAACCTGTCGAAAAACAGATCAAAATCAACGGCGCTATGCTAACTATATTTGAATGGGGCGAGCCAGCGGAAGAAACCATACTGCTGATTCACGCCACGGGGTTTCACGCGCGTTGTTGGGATCAGGTGGTGATGGGTTTGGGTGATGCGCATGTCATCGCAGTTGATCTGAGAGGTCATGGCAGAAGTGAAAAATTGGGTCCTTACCTTTGGAAAACCTTTGGTGACGATGTCACCTGCCTGATCGAGGAGCTGGACCTGACTGGTATTATTGGTGTTGGGCATTCCATGGGGGGGCACTCCATAACCTGGGCGGCCGCCGGATGCCAGGATCGATTTAACCGCCTGGTACTGGTGGATCCGGTAATCATGGCACCGGAATTCTATGCGCTTCCTGACTTTATGAAAAATGCATATGCAGATGGCCATCCGATCGCCAAACGACGCAAGAATTTTGCCGATGCCGACGCCATGTATGCCAATTTTGAAGGTCGTGGTTCCTTTGCCGGGTGGAAACCTGAAGTATTAAGGGACTATTGTGAGTTTGGCATTCTGCCTGACGAGTCGGGTGATGGCTATGTACTGGCCTGTCCCCCGGATGTTGAAGCATCGATTTATATGGGCAACGCAGGATGTGATGTGCATGATCTGGTGTCGACTGTAAAAGTACCGGTTAAGGTACTAAGGGCAAGGCAGCGAACGGGTGAGCGGGAGAACCTGATGGACTTTAGCTTGTCACCTACGTGGCCAGAACTGGCCAGTCAATTTGAACAGGGAGAGGATATCTATTTACCTGAACTGACTCACTTCATCCCCATGCAGGATCCGGATTTAGTGGCGCGGCATATATTGCAGTAAAAAACTCGGGAACCAATGCAGGCATCGGTACTGCTTGACATTGATATGGATAGCTTAAGTCCCATGCTAGTATGGGGTGCACCGCGTAAACCGGCTGCGAGGTAGAACAGTGACCGACAGACCAGTACTTGCAATTACCATGGGAGATCCGGCCGGGGTCGGGCCAGAGATACTGGTAAAGGCATTGTCAGAAGAAAAGATGTTGCAACATTGCAGACCTGTGGTCATTGGTTCTGTTAGATGTCTGAGCCAGGTTGTCGATCAACTGGGAGTCAACATCAAATTCAATGTTCTGCGTGAGGTTGAAGAGTGTCAGGGGAGATCTGGCCAGATAGAAGTATTGGATTCGGTCATATTCGATCACCAACAGATTCATATCGGCCAGATTTCTGCTGAGAGCGGTCGTGCGGCGGTGGAATTCTTTGAGACTGCAATAGGCTTAGCGCTGCAAGAGAAAATTGCCGGGATCGTTACCTGCCCTATCAATAAGGAAGCGGTTCAGCTTGCAGGCTATCGGGAGGATATTGGTCACCAGGAAATCCTTGCCAGGATGACCCATGCAAAACTCACAGCAACCATGTTAATGACTGAAAATCTGCGCGTGGCGCATTTGAGTACTCACAAGTCCCTCGCAGATGCCGTGAAATATGTAAGAAAGCCGATTATTGTCAAGATACTGTGTCTAACCGTTACAAGTCTGCAGAACTGGGGGATATCAGAACCCCGGATTGCTGTGGCTGCTTTGAACCCCCACGGTGGAGAAGGTGGCATGCTAGGGCGTGAGGAGATAGATGAGATCATGCCTGCAGTGGCAGAAGTGCAACGCATGGGTTTGCATGTGAAGGGTCCGATTCCTGCGGATTCAGTTTTCTACAGGGCGATCAATGGGGAATTTGAGGCAGTTCTTGCCCTGTACCATGATCAGGGGCATATCGCGATCAAAGTCCACAATTTTGCAGACAGTATTACGGCGACTATGGGTGTGCCGTTTGTCCGAACTTCTGTAGATCACGGCACAGCGTTTGATATCGCGGGAAAGAATCTGGCCAATCATCGAAGTTTACAGTGTGCCATGGATGCAGCGATTGCGATGATTCATGGGACCCTTGATTAATTACGAAATACGAGGGCAAGCACTTGTAGCCGGGTCAGATTCTGTAACATGGCACAGTATGACAGCATTCAGACCGCATACGGTGTTGTGGACTGTTATGGATTTTAATACTCTGTTTGCTTGCTGCTAATAATGAAGTAAATTCGCAGTTGTTTGAGGGGGATATACAAAGATGACTGACCTCGAATCTTTCCGTGCCGAAGTCCGTGGCTGGCTGGAGGAAAATTGTCCTGCCAGCATGAGGACTCCGGTGCCGGAAGACGAGATTATTGGTGGTGGTAGCAAGCAGGTATACGAGAATCCAGAGGCAAAAATCTGGCTGGACCGTATGGCAGAGAAAGGCTGGACAGCTCCGACCTGGCCGACAGAGTATGGTGGTGGCGGGCTGTCCAGGGATGAATTTCTGGTCCTCCAGGATGAAATGGCAAGAATTAGTGCCCGTGCCCCGATTCAGGGCATGGGATTTAGTATGATCGGTCCCACACTACTGGATTACGGCACGGAAGCACAAAAGAGAGAGCACTTGCCGAGGATAGTTTCCGGTGAGATTCGCTGGTGTCAGGGGTACAGTGAACCCGGTGCCGGATCTGATCTTGCGAGTTTACAAACCCGAGCAGAAGACCGGGGTGATCATTTCATTGTCAACGGCCAGAAGGTCTGGACCAGTGGGGCCAACTCTGCAGACTGGATGTTCACTCTGGTCAGGACAGAACCCCAGGCGCCCAAACATGAGGGCATCAGTTTCGTGCTGATCGATATGGATCAACCGGGGATCACTGTAAAACCCATTCAGCTAATTAGCGGCAGTTCTCCTTTTTGTGAGACTTTTCTTGATAATGCCATTGCCAAAAAAGAGAATTTGGTGGGGAAATTAAACCATGGCTGGACAGTTGGCAAGCGCCTGTTACAGCATGAACGATCTGCTATTTCGGGGTTAACTACCGGAGGCAGGAGTGGTCGGTTTGACCATACTCGCAGTCTGCCAGAGGTTGCCAAAGAATATATCGGCATGCAGGGGTGCAAGCTGGCAGATGCCATCTTGAGGGATGAAATAGTTAAAAACCGAATGAATAGTGCCGCCTACAACCTCACCCAACGCCGGGCGATGGCGGAAAATGAGAGCGGCGGCACGCCTGGATTTGTCACCTCGGTATTTAAATACTATGGTGGTGAATTGGGTAAAGACAGAATGGAGATTCAGCTGAAGATTATGGGGACGCAATCCCTGGGTTGGGAAGGGAACATGTTCACTGAAGAGGAGAAACTTGCGACCCGTAGCTGGTTGAGATCAAAAGCCAG
Organism: Gammaproteobacteria bacterium; assembly: GCA_030123805.1. Taxonomy (GTDB): domain Bacteria; phylum Pseudomonadota; class Gammaproteobacteria; order Pseudomonadales; family Azotimanducaceae; genus JASJXV01. The sequence goes on along the minus strand of JASJXV010000050.1, from coordinate 2,380 downwards.
TTCCATTGCTGGCGGTACATCTGAAGTGCAATTGAATATTATTTCCAAGCGCGTGCTTGGTTTGCCGGATTAGGAGACGACAGAATGGCATTAGTATTAAACGAAGAACAGAATATGTTGCGGGATGCCGCCAAAGACTTTTGCAGCAAAAATGTAGCGATCACTGAACTTAGAAAACTGCGCGATAACAAGGATGAAACCGGTTTTGATCGCGAAATCTGGAAACAGATGGTCGAGCTGGGTTGGAGTGGTATAACCATCCCCGAGGAATACGGGGGATTAGGTTTTGGCTACACGGGATTGGGGGTGGTCATGGAAGAGTGCGGTCGCACCCTGGCAGCTTCGCCTTTAATGTCGACTGCAGTGCTTGGCAGTAGCTGTGTGCTATTGGCAGGCACCGATGCACAGAAGAGTGAGTTGCTACCGAAAATTGCTGCAGGTGAACTTATCATGGCTCTGGCACTTGAGGAATCACCCCATCATGCGCCGCATCGAATTAATACATCCGCTGCAAAGAGTGGGGATGGTTATGTGTTGAACGGCAGCAAAAAGTTTGTACTCGATGGTCATGTCGCAGACAAGCTTGTTGTCGTTGCCAGAACTGCCGGAAAAGAGGAGGATCGGGAAGGCATCTCATTGTTTTTGGTAGATAGCGGTGCTGATGGCTTGGACATCACGCGAACCATCATGGCTGATAGTCGTAATGCCGCCAACCTCGAATTGGTCAATGTGGCAGGCACATTGATGGGCGAAGCAGGGCAATCTGCCGACCTGCTTGACAGAGTGCTTGATATCGGGCGAATTGCAATTTCAGCCGAAATGCTGGGCGGCACTCAGGAAGCCTTTGAACGCACCATCGAGTACCTGAAGACCCGCGAGCAATTCGGAGTTGCCATCGGTTCTTTTCAGGCATTGAAACACCGGGCTGCGGATATGTTCTGTGAGATTGAACTGTCAAAGTCGGTAGTACTCGGTGCACTTTCAGCATTGGATGAAGATTCGGAGGATATTGCCAAGCTAGCCAGCCTGGCGAAATCAAGACTGACAGATACCTACAACCTGGTCAGCAGCGAAGCCATTCAGATGCACGGCGGAATTGGCATGACCGACGAACATGAAATCGGTTTCTTTATCAAGCGAGCAAGATTGTGTGAGCACACTCTGGGTAATGCTGCCTATCACCGTAATCGTTACGGGGAGCTTGAGGGGTATTAGTCGTCATGTAAGAAGTGGTAGTTTGGATAGTCTGTTGAGTTACGACTAACATTCGTTTTTTTGCGAGTGACAAAGGGAATTGTTATGCATACTAACAGGCGACCAACGGCTATCAAATTACTGAGCGTAGCCAGTGTAATATCCAGGAAATTTACGCGGCGTGGTTTACTGCTAATATTGGGTTTGGCTGCTGGTTTGTTGCAACCCGCATATGCCAATCAGATACCTGCTTGTGATTCCGCTTATACTGTGCCCAATGAGTTATGGCCTCCCAACCATTCGCTTAAGACTGTTGATATCAGAGGCGTTAGCGATCCTGACAAGGATCCCCTTAATATCGTTATTCATTGTGTTCGCCAGGATGAACATGCTAACGGTGCAGGCGATGGCAATACAACACACATGCCTCGGGTATTGGTACCAACACGTTAGAATTACGCCGTGAACGTTCTGGCGAAGGTAATGGTCGGGTTTATGACATAGACTTTGTGGCCGCGGATAGCCTCGGTGCATCTTGCCAGGGTACGGTAAATGTTCAGGTTCCTGTTGTTACAAAGAGTGGAGCATTTAGCAAAGTAGCACCAGCAACAGCTAAGCAGTTACAGAAAAAATTCAAACACGCAGGTGACTTCGGTGTATCTGTCCGTTCCACGATGATAAGGAACCCTCGCTGGTGATTTCACCGGACAAGAACCTGTGGCACTGCCTGGGAGCCTGTTCCGAAGGCGGGGATGCGATCCAGTGGGTGATGAAGCACCAGGGCGTGAGCTTCCGCCATGCGGTGGAGTTGCTGAAAGAAGGCGATGCCGCCTTGTTGCAGTAACTGATCAGACTGTCATTGATAAAAGCACTATCATTGTCCGAGTTCAATGCGTTGATTTTTATTGGCAGTTGGCGGCCGATCGCTGTCAGACCCGCCACGACCAGTGATTGCTCACGAGCAAGTAATGGAATTGCCGCTGTCCAGCCAGAACTGACGTCCGTGGCGACGAGACTGTGGATATATGATCCTGTGATAATTTCACCACAGTGGGCCACAAAGTCTATCTCAAAGGATCCCGGCGGTGTTTCTTCCCAGTCTGAAAAAGTCTTGGTGGGCACCCGCCGAGAAGCGCCCGATTCGTCAGTGGGTCTTGAGCGTGCCCTACCAACTCCGGTTTCTCTT
>JASJXV010000163.1 GCA_030123805.1 Gammaproteobacteria bacterium | reverse complement strand
TTTTCAGAGTATCAAAAAAAAGGGGCCGGAGGCATTAAATTTAAAAAAAAAGGGGACGGAGGCAATTAAATCTTTATCAATACTTTATTGGGTCAACATTTAATTGCCTCCGTCCCCTTTTTTTTCTTTCTTTATTAATTCCGGTTCTATCAACCCTAGTTGCAACAGCGTATTCTGCGGTATACAGTGACCTGCCCGTATCTGGAGAGGAATATGCACATAAAATCGGTTCGATCAATTTTAACGTTTCTGTCGATTGCCGCCGTTGCACTTATGTTGTTCAGTTGTGCAAATCCCAAGGACGGCCGCCCAGGTCTCAGAATTTCTGGCGATCTGATAACTGAATTTCCCGATAACTGGGAATTTACTAATTCGTTCAGAGAGATTGCCGTAGAAGTCAACACACCCTATTGGTTACCTCACTCGGTTACCATCTGGTGTGGCACAGTTGATGGCGACCTGTATGTGGCAGCACGCGCTCCTGAAACCAAGTTCTGGCCCGGACTGGTTGATCGGAACCCTAATGTTAGATTGCGCATTGACGATAAGATATATGAGGGCCGTCTCTCACCGTTGGATGATCCCGATCAGATCGCTGCAGTACAACAGTCTTATGCAGATAAATACAATCTGCCCAATCCACCACCAGAAGACAGTCCACTCTCTCGTTATTGGCTGGTAAAGCCCCGAGGTTAGAGCTGAAAAAAGGGGACGGAGGCAATTAAATCTTTATCAATACTTTATTGGGTCAACATTTAATTGCCTCCGTCCCCTTTTTTTAACCAAAGTATGAACCGCCGTCGGTATTGCGCAACTTATCCCTTGCGATAACCATGCGGTGTACTTCTGATGGACCTTCACCAATGCGCTTGACGCGCAATTCACGATACCAGCGTTCCAGCGGCATTTCCTTGGCAACGCCCATACCGCCGAACATCTGGATCGCACGATCGACTACCCGCCCGGCTGTTTCGGTTCCATACAATTTACAAATTGATGCATCCACCTTCACGTTTTCACCGGCATCCACTCTGGATGCAGCTGCATAGACCAGCAGTCTGGCGGCCCGGAGTTCCACCTCTGAATCGGCTATCATCCACTGAATCGCCTGTTTGCCGTCCAGCATACCGCCCCTGACTGGCCGGTTTTTAACCCAGCCACACGCCATATCGAGTGCTTCCTGGGCGATGCCAATGCAACCAGCAGCATAGGGAATCCGTGCATCCACCAGCCAGTTCTGCGCCACACTAAAGCCTTCTCCTACTTTGCCCAACACGTTTTCTTCCGGTATTTCGCAATCCTCCAGAACAATTTCATAGGGAGAAAGAGCGCGGATCACTTCAATTTCATTGAAAGAAATTCCCGGAAAATGCGGTTCGACGATAAAGGCGGTGATCTGTGGTGGTTGACCCTCGCCGCCATCGTCAGTTCTGGCAAAGATTATTCCATACGATGCCAATTTAGCACCGGTTATCCACATTTTCCGTCCATTTAAAATCCAATGGCTACCCTTCTTGACAGCCCTGGTCTGGATGTTATTGCGCGGATCACTCCCGCCAGTAGGTTCTGTAATGGCGACAAAAGCAAACAGGCTGCCTTCCACGCTGGGAATTCCATACTTTTCTATCTGCTGAGGCGTCCCACCCCAGATAATATTTGGCGGTCCACCACCAAAAGCACCCAGTGCCGGTGAATAAGCCCCCAGTCTGCATTTTGAGGATTCCTCTGTAATGATCACCCTGGCCAGGGTACTTATCGGATTGCCGCCATATTCTTCAGGCACTGAGGTGCGTGTTAGCCCCATCTCTTCTGCTATTGATCTCAGATGCTTTCGATCTTCGGCAGAACACCCGGTTGCATCGTGAGGTAGTTCGTCTTCAATCGGTTTTACTTCTTCGCGCATGAAGCGTCGAATCTGATCTCGCAGCAAAATAAGTTCTTCCGGGAGCGTAAATCCGTAATGATTGGCCGCAGTCTGTTGAGTCATGAAATCTCCTCCGATATCAGCACCTTTTCTGCTTCAAGCAGATCCAACTCTTGCTCGCTTAATCCAAGGCGGTGCTTCAATATGGTTCTGTTATCAGCGCCTAGCCTGTATACACCGGATCGCGGGCCAACAAAACTGTCTTTGATCCGCAGTGGTGAGGTTGGAATCTTTGCGGTTCCACTCTCTACCGCCACATCTACAAACGCACCCCGCCTAATTGCCCAATCAGCATCAGCCGATTCCGCTAAGGACCTGACGACACCGACCGGCAGCCGGATCTTGTCGACGGCAGCCTCGAGTGCCTCAACGTTTTCAAACTCAAGTGCCCATTCTCTCAGTTGCTCGATTGCATCATCCGCATCAACTTCGTCAGCCCTGAACCAGCCCCGCTCATGCAGCTCGTGTTTGCGCTGCAAAGCACTTGCAACACGGAATACCTGCAACGATGGGTTTCCCGGCAGTTGTGCCCAGGTACCGTCAGCCACCTGGACCAATGCTGCTTTCCCCGGGCGAAATGGGGAAAGTTCGCCACCCAGGCCACCGTTAACCTCCACCGCAGTAGCTTCATTGGTAGCCAACATTGTCTCGGCCATTGACGCATCGATATAAGTCCCCTTACCCGTCATTGTGCGCTGATACAGCGCTGCCAGTATGCCATTACTGGCTTGCATACCGACAGAAAAGTCCACATGGGATGCTGTCTCCGGTAGTGGTTCTGTGCCCCACTCTTTGGCGTTCTGGTGAAGCAATCCGAGTTCGGCATGGATTATGGGGGCATAGGCACGTCGATTCCTTGCCGGGCCATCCTGACCATAACCGCTAATTGAACAATAGATCACTTCCTTGTTTTCTGCTGCTATCTCTTCGTAACCGAGCCCGAGACGTTGCGCCACGCCTGGCCGATAGTTCTCAACCACAATATCTGCTTGCAGCGCCAGTCTAAAGACCAACTGCTTGCCCTTCTCCTTGCGAAGATCAACACACATGAACTGCTTGCCCGCATTCAATTGCGCGAATCCGACGGCAACACCGCTGACCTTGGGGATGCCTGTTCGCCACAGATCACCCTCTGGCGGTTCAACCTTGATTACTTCTGCACCAAGATCTGCCAGTGCTCTGGTACAGCTGGGACCGGACACCACCCGGGTAAGGTCCAGTATTTTTACACCGCTCAACAAGCCATTTGTGTCCAATTGTAATCTCCCTCAATCGTTTTGGACTAAACTACCACAGTATCAGGGTGGGATGTAAAGGAGTCTGCCGCACAATCTGTGCTCACGTAAAGATTGCGTATGGATTCATTTTAGCAATTAGCTGCGAGGAATTTTATGCTTCGAGCAACACTTTTATTGCATTGGACATGGTGACTGTCCCCTGCTCAGCATAGTTTTGAGTATTCTGATCAATGCTATCAGGATCATACAGATAATTGATCATCATACCGGCAGCACTACTAATCCCCTTTTCAGATACGTCGGCCATCCAGTTTATCTGATACAGGGTCGCACCATTACTCAGGTGAAAATGTGCTACGGGATCGAGTATTCGTGTGGTGTTTACTCTATAGGAATTCAAATACTGTATGCACAGTCTTGTAAGCGGTTTCTTTAAGGCAGCAACAATCTTCTCACTTATCCACCAACTGGCAATTGCCATTAAACCCTGTGGAGAAGCTGCAACTTTCAGTGAACTTGCAGCCTCCTGTATCGCTTCTGCTTCATGGCGTGTCAACAATTCACTCGCCACTAAATCATCCGATGCGTAAACATCCTGTTTTTGAAGCCAATCAACAAAGCCGGGAATTGGAGACAGGGTTGAAAACTGTGTTATCTGCGGTAACGTGAGGCCGAGATCTGCAACCACCCGTTTGATGAGGAAGTTACCGAAACTGATACCTGCCAGTCCCTGTTGCGCATTGGATATTGAATAGAAAATGGCGGTATCTTCTTCCTGACTGCCCATAACTGGCGCATTCGTATCCAGCAGCGACTGGATATTAGTCGCCAGGCCTTTCACCAACGCAACCTGAACAAAGATCAACGGTTCCCCCGGCATATTGGGATGAAAGAAAGCATAGAGTCTGCGATCAGGTGCCAGCCTGTGTTTTAAGTCAGTCCAGCTGGATATCTCATGCACCGCCTCATACTCAATCAGTTTCTCAAGCAACGCCGCAGGTGATTCCCACGTAATATGCTCCAGTCTCAGGAAACCAATATCAAACCAACTCGTTAGCAGATCCATTAGATCGGATTCGACAACCGAAAGTTCAGGATCATTTCTGGCACCTAATACCAGTAATTCTGAGCGCATATCGACCAGGAACTTGAACCCTTCCGGCAGTGTATTGAACAGAGTCAACAGTTTTATTCTGGGTGGTACCAGGGCATTTCTCAGTTCTTTTCGATGCACCCTAAGGTCATCATTGTGTTTTGCCTGTGGATACGCATCGATCAGATGCTCAATGGCATCCTCATCCACATCAAAACCGGTTGCAATCAGTCTGAGAAATCTTTCACGACCTGTAGTATCCAGTCCGATATAACTTTCCCCAATTTGAGCAGCCAGGGCTCTGGCGGAGACTTCACCCGCCGGGGCTTTGAGAGAACGTTCGATCAGTTGTTGCAGCGTTTGAAGATCTGCATCAGTGAGGTCAGGAGAAAAAGCAAATTCATCACGGCCCAGCAATGTACTGCTGATTTCCGACCAGGCTTTACGCAATCTCCGAAACGTTCTGCCAAGCAAAGATGTTTCATCTGTCATGATTATCGACCTGCCTCGATTTACAATCTCCCGCCTTCCGCTTGATAAACGATCTGATCACCTTCTTGCTGGCGACTCACCAGTCCTTTGCCCTCTACGTAGCGAAGGTGGGCGATGGCTTCACCGGTGGCAAACCAGCGCTGCATGACAGGAAATTCGTCCCAGGAATTGGCTCGAATGGACCAGGTCATAAGTCCCGCCGTGTCATAGGCATTCTTGTTGCCTTGTTGCAGAATCTCAATTACCTCGTTAGCTCTGGCATGATGATGTTCTATGAGTTCTTCAACTCGCTCCCGGAAATTATGGATCAAACTCCTGTGACCAGGCAGACAGAGTTCCACATCCAGGTCTTTCACCTTCTCAAGACTCGCCAAATAGTCGTTCAGCGGATCCTCCTCATCTGACCAGGAAGCGATGTTGGGCGTAATATCTCCCAGCACATGATCTCCAGAGAGCAACAATTTCTGGTTCGCCTCATACAGACAGATGTGCCCATTCGTGTGGCCAGGCGTGTGCATAACGTCCAGCTTGTATTCGCCTATTTCAAAACTGTCGCCTTCCTTCAGATCGATATAATCCACTGTTCTTGCAGAACTGTATTTAAATCCCGGATGGTTCTCCATGGATGCCGCCAATTCGTCAGCCGGAAATCCGCTACGATGGGCATAGTTTTCCATGAATCCATCCTTCGACCAGGTGTTGCTGGTGCCCCTGAAAGTGGGCGAATCCAGCTCTCCCATATAGGCTTTTGAATTCGCCGTCATAAAAGTGGAAATTAATCCCTGGTGATCAGCATGCAGATGAGTGGCCACAAAGTCAGTTTCATTCAGATCGACGCCAATTTCCTTAAGTCCCGCTGCCAGTACCTCCTTGCACTCTGGCCGGTTCATTCCCGTATCGATGATCAGATTTCTTTCATCTGATACAACAACATAGGAATTGATTTCTTTTAAAGGGCTGTCCGGCAAAGGCACGACAATTCTGAACAGGTTCGGCCTGATCTCTTCGGTCATTTTCAGTTTCCATGGCATATTTGTAATGAATCCATGGTACCAGATTACTGGAAGTGATATTCGATATTGCAAATCCCGGTCTGTTTTACGATCAACAATAGTTTAGCCACGTAATTTGGGCTTTTTTGATCGCCATCAAACTGCGTGAAGTCCGCGAAAGTATATGCCTTCACGAATCTGGTACACTCAAAAGCCTGCATTCACTAACGATGTGGATACAGATTCGTTATGTCAAACAAGATTATTCTGGAACAGAGTGAGATTCCAGCTCACTGGTACAATATCGTAGCGGATATGCCCGATCCCCTAATTACCGGAGATATTCTGGCCATGAGAGTGACTACTTCTTTGCTGCACTGGGTAATAGCACTCCCTTACGTCCTGGGGTGTTTTATTCTCACCCTTTTACTTAGTTTCATTTTGCCCATCAAATCTTTTGATCCTTTGCTGAAATTCCTGATAAAACTCCTGTTCAGATTGTTATTGATCAAAATCGAAACTGAAGGCCTGGAAAAGATACCTACTGATCAGCCTTTCATCTTCATGGCAAATCACAGTAGCTTTCTCGATGTGCCTCTTGTTGAAGGTTTTGTACCCGGTTTTGTGCGAGGGATAATCGCCTTTCGCATGTCTGGATGGCCTCTGTATGGCTGGATTATGGGTCGCCTCGGAAACATAACCATTAACAGAGACAGCATCCATGGATCAATTCGGAGTATAAAAAAAGCGCAGGATTATCTCTCTGAAAAAAACTCCTTGATGATTTTTCCTGAAGGTCACAGAACCAGATCCGGAGAACTTCTACCATTTAAAAGACTGCCATTTTATCTGGTCAAGCAGTCCGGACTCGCATTAATCCCTGTGGCAATTTCAGGAATGTATGCCGTTAACAACAAAAATTCGGTACTGATTACGCCGGGCACCGTTACAATTATATTTGGCAATATCATTCACACCGATCAAATAGATGAACTTGACGTTAATCAACTTAGAGATCTCGTTAGAGATGAAATTATGCAACTGTTGAATT
>JASJXV010000162.1 GCA_030123805.1 Gammaproteobacteria bacterium | reverse complement strand
CTACCCGCTACCCGCGTACCTGACTGACCTGACTACTCACTCATTACGTTTTTTTCTTTTCTTCCTGGGTCTAACCGGTTTATCTTCTTCAACCCACTTGCCGTCTATATAGTAAGCTCTCCAACCTGTCTGCTTGCCTTTTTCTTCAGTAGTAACATAGTGTTGCTTTGTCTTTCGGGCAAACCTTACCAGACTCCGGCGTCCCTTGGTGTCACTAACAGGCGCACTCATCAGGAACTTGTACTTCGGGTCGATCTCATGACTGTGTGGCAGCAATTCGTCCATATAGGGAGCGCGGGTTTCACGATTCCTGGGAAACTGGCTGGCCGCCAGAAAGATGCCCGCTGCACCATCTCTCAGCACATAGGTATCATCAACTTTCTGACACGCCAATTCCGGCATGGGGACAGCATCCATCTTCGGCGGAGCGGCTTCCCCGTTGCGTAATAATTTTCTGGTGTTCTTGCATTCACTCGAAGTGCAGCCAAAATATTTACCGAATCGCCCGCTCTTGAGCTGCATTTCTGCACCACATTTATCGCACTCAAGCAAAGGACCATCGTAGCCTTTGATCTTGTAAACACCCGTTTCCACTTCAAACCCGTCACAGTCCGGATTATTACCGCAGATATGTAATTTTCTCTGCTCATCAATCAGGTAACTGTCCATTGCTGTATCACACTTTTGGCAGCGATGTTTAGTTATAAGAATCCTTGACTCTTCTTCTGCATCGGCGCAGGCACTAACCACTTCATCACCATGCACAAGATTAAGTGTCGACTTGCATCGCTCCTTAGCCGGCAAGCCATAACCTGAACATCCCAAAAACACGCCGGTACTGGCAGTTCTGATTTGCATCGGACGCCCACACTGAGGACAACTGATATCCGTCGGTGTGGGCTCATTGCCACGCATGCCATCTGCTTCACTGGCTCGCTCACATTTGGCGGAGAAATCTTTATAGAATTTGTTCAGCAGACTCTTCCATTCAACATGGCCGTTTGAGATCTCATCCAACGATTCTTCCAATTCCGCGGTAAAACCATAGTCCAGCAGATCTTCGAAATTCTCGACCAATCTGTCCGTAACGACATCGCCTATTTTCTCTGCATAGAAACGTCTGTTCTGCAATGTCACATAGCCACGATCCTGGATGGTGGATATGATCGACGCGTAGGTAGAAGGCCTGCCGATGCCCTTCTTCTCCAGTTCCCGAACCAGACTCGCCTCTCCGTAACGCGGTGGCGGTTTGGTAAAGTGTTGCACGGGATCCAGTTTCAACAGTGTCAATTCGTCTCCCACTCTATAATCCGGTAGCGGCGTATCGTCGCCATTTCTGCCTATAGGCATCTGCACTCTGGTATAACCATCGAATCGCAGAATGCGACCGCGCACTTTCAGTTGCATCTCACCGGCCAGTACCTGAACAGTCGTGCTGGTGTATTCTGCGTTGGGCATCTGACAGGCTACGAACTGTCGCCAGATCAGTTCATACAGCCTTTCCGCATCCCTCTCCATACCAACTAGTGCATTGGTCTCAACCTTTACATCCGAAGGCCTGACAGCTTCATGCGCTTCCTGGGCACCACTCTTGCTCGCGTATAGCCTCGGTGTATCGGGCAAATAGCGACGGCCGAACCTTGCATCAATTAACTCGCGACAGGTAGACACTGCATCACTGCTCAGATTGGTGGAGTCCGTTCGCATATAAGTGATGTAGCCAGCTTCATATAATCTCTGTGCCAGCATCATGGTTCTCTTGATACCGAAACCCAGGCGGGTACTGGCAGCTTGTTGTAATGTGGATGTAATAAAAGCTGGTGAAGGACGGGTCTCGGTGGGCTTGTCCTTACGACTCTTTACCACATAGGTGGCAGATTCGAGCATTGCCACCGCTTGTTTGGTCTCTGCCTCATTACCGGGACGAAATTTCTCACCCTGAAATTTGTTGACCCGGAATGTTACCGCCGCTGCCGCATTACCCGGCTCAGGGCTGCCAATCGGCTCAAGGCTGTCACCTGCAGTTGTCGCTGACAGTAAGTCTGCGAAGAGCTCCCAGTATTCTTCCGGATTAAAGGCATGAATCTCTCTTTCCCTTTCAACCAGCAACCGCACAGCCACGGATTGCACGCGTCCGGCAGACAAACCCCGGGCTATCTTGGCCCACAGCAAAGGTGAGACCATAAATCCAACCACACGATCCAGAAAGCGTCTTGCCTGTTGTGCATTTACGCGATCCATATTGATCTGGCCGGGATTGGCAAACGCTTCCTTGATAGCTTTTTCAGTGATCTCATTAAAAACTACACGTCTGTACCGGTCCTTATCACCTCCAATAGCCTCCCGAAGGTGCCATGCAATGGCTTCACCCTCTCGGTCAAGGTCGGTGGCCAGATAGATTGTATCTGCGTCCCGGGCAAGTTTCCTCAGTTCCGATACCACCTTCTCCTTGCCGGGCAATATTTCATATTGGGCCTGCCAATCCTTTTCAGGATTGATCCCCATGCGGGCGATTAATTGCTTCCTGGCTTTCTCTTTCTTGTGTTTGGCTTTGGCAGCAGGGCTCATCTTGCGTGTTTTAGCCGCAGCCTTTGCTCGTGCCTTGGCATCCACGGGTTTTTTGTTGTTGCCGCTGGTGGGCAAGTCTCGAATATGACCAACCGAAGACTTCACCACAAACTCGCTACCGAGGTATTTATTTATCGTCTTCGCCTTCGCTGGCGACTCGACTATGACTAATGATTTACCCATGAATGTATATACAATTCCCGTTAGTATTGTGAAATCCCCACATTCCCTGTGGAAAACGAAGTTCAAAATTCGGTCTTGCAATGCAGATTAAATAGCAAGAATTAATCGAAAATGAGTGCTCTTGTTGCCACCAGATCCTGACAGCGGCGCAAAAATGCGACATATATAAAGGCATGAACGGCAATCGTCAAGCTAAATTCGACAAATTAACAAAAAGATTGCCCCAGAGTATTTCTCAAACTTCAACGATCAACTGCCTTACCGACATCGTTATCTATGCAGAATTAAAGGGGACGGAGGGAATATTTTTTGATCAATTGGTATATACCAATTGATCAAAAAATATTCCCTCCGTCCCCTTTAATTTCTTTAATTTAGATCTCCTTAATTCGGGGGTGTCGTGACCAGCGCAAGTTTTTCAAGGAAACTGCACACACCTTCCAGGGCGTCTGAGCCACCCTTCTCGCGCCAATTAACAGAAACGATATAGTTGCTTTCTGCAACCGTAATTACATCATCAGGCAATCGTTGCAGTTCCTTCGCCAATGCCCGACGCAAAGCTTCGGGTAGTTCGTCCACGGGCTCGTTCCACTTCCAACCGGCTGGCAGATCCACCGAACGAGCATCCTGAGTCTGGATCAACTGCCACTCAATAGGCAGTATTCGCCTCCAATGAAGGGGTCTCTTTCTGACGATGCGATACGCAATGCACTTGATGACAGGTTCCAGCGGCTTGCCTGTTGCAGACAGGTAATTATCAGGATTCGGATGTGGGTCTTCGATTGTGCACAATTCAACAGATATTCCTCTCGTCCTGGCATGGGCACGAAAAGCCATCCGTTCCTTCTGTCTTGGTGAAGGCAACAATATCAAGATCGGACCAATGATCAAAGCTAAAATAAAAGCAATCAGCAACCATGTCATGCGATCCCCCCGGCACAGCCCCTGATTGTAAATACCTTGCCACTGTCACCTGTCCCAAACACAATTGGAGCATCGCAGAGCTCAAAAAAATTACGCAGGAGTTGTTGTCTAATGGCTTTCATTTGGTTAAATTTGCCCCATTGGACGTAGGAAGACAACAAGAATTACCGAGAGGGCAAAGGCATGAGTGATTATTCACACATTCTGGTGACCGTAGATCTTACCGAAGAGTGCAGAACAGTAGCAGAACGCGCCGCTTCTCTTGCTAAAATGTATAACGCCAAATTGAGCTGCATCCACGTAATTGAACCGCTTAGCCTCGCCTATGGCGGCGATATTCCTATGGACCTGTCCACTATTCAGGAGCAGATACAGGATACGGCACAAAGCCATTTATCAGAGTTCTCGCAATCCATGGGCATTGCTTCGGAGAACCAGCATCTTGTATTTGGTCGACCTGAAGTAGAAATCCATACCCTTGCGGAGCAAATGGAAGTTGATCTCATTGTGGTTGGCAGCCATGGCAGGCATGGATTGGCACTGCTACTGGGTTCGACTGCAAATGGTGTATTGCATGGTGCAATATGCGATGTGCTGGCTGTACGCGTGGGTAACAAGTAAACCTGTTCCCCTGGTCCGACATCCTGGACAGTTTGGACCGCCTTCGTGAAATACGCAGGCTAGTCCTGGATTGATTGCACCAGTGAATCCAGCTCTTCCCAACGGGCGTAGGATTGCGCGAGTTCATGTTCAAGATGTTCTGCTTCCGTAATGACTTTACCCCGTTGGTCGGTGCCGTAAAACCCCGGCTCACCCATTTTCTGGTGTAGTGCCTCGAGTTGCTTCTCAAGCTGCTCCAGCTTTTCCGGTAGTGATTTGAACTCCTTTAGTAACTTGCGATCAGATTTTCTTTGGGATTGCTTTGCTTGCCAGACTTTTTTTCTGTTTACTCTTTCTTCGTGAGCCGAGTCTGGCTGCTGCGCTTCACCAGGATCGATGCTTGGCGCTAAATTACTCGTTGAGTTGTCGAACCCACCTCCCTGGTCTATCCAATCCGTGTAACCACCCACATACTCCCTGACTGTTCCCTGCGCATGAGCCGCAGCTTTATTGGCTGACCTGACACCATCCTCAAAGACCAACGTACTGGTCACCACATTATCCAAAAATGCCCGATCATGAGTAACCAGCAACACCGTTCCCTTGAATTCCATTAGCAACTCTTCCAGCAATTCCAGCGTTTCTACATCCAGATCATTGGTGGGTTCATCCATAACGAGGAGATTGGCCGGTCTTGAGAATAATTTCGCCAACAATAATCTGTTAGTCTCCCCCCCGGAGAGAATTTTTACAGGCGCCCTGGCGCGTTCAGCAGGGAACAGGAAATTCCCCAGATAGGTAATAACGTGAATATTTCTGTTATTAATTGTGACAAAGTCCTTACCCTGCGCAACATTGTCGGCAACAGTTTTCTCCGGCTCCAGATGTGCTCTTAATTGATCGTAATATGCAACCACTAATCGGGTGCCAGTACGCACTTGCCCCTGGTTCGGTGATAATTCACCGAGAATTATTTTCAGCAGCGTGGTTTTGCCTGAGCCATTGGCACCGATAATTCCAACTCTGTCACCACGCACCAGAATAAGATCCAGATTATTTATCAACATTCGATCGTCGTATGCGTGACTCACGCCAATCAACTCCTTGACCAGCTTGCCGGATCTGTCACCGCCGTCAATCTGCATTTTCACCCGTCCTTGCAGCATACGACGTTGGCTTCTTTCCTGGCGCAATGCCTGTAGTGCCCGCACGCGTCCTTCATTACGGGTACGACGCGCTTTTATTCCCTGCCTGATCCATTTTTCTTCCCGGGCCAGTTTCTTGTCGAAGCCCACATTGCGTTGTTCCTCCACTTCCCGCCGCTGATCCCTGTGCGTCAGGTAGGTTTGATAATCTTCCCGCCGTAACGTCAGTTTGCCGCGATCGAGTTCTGCAATGGCGGTCGCCAGACGTGAAATCAGGGTTCGATCATGCGTTACAAATAGCACCGCTCCCTTAAATTCCAGCAACTGGTATTCAAGCCATTGAATCATAGGGATATCCAGGTGATTCGTCGGCTCGTCCAATAGCAGCAGATCAGGTTCCTGCACCAGTGTTCTTGCCAGTGCTACCCGTCTCAACCAGCCGCCAGACAGGGTTTTCAGCAAGGCTTTTGCAGGAAGATTCATGCGAAACAGAATGGCATCTATTTTTCTGTTCAGCCCCCAACCCTCGGCAGCATCTATTTCATTCTGCAGCCGGGCTACTTCAGCGGCATCCTGGTTCAATTGATGGGACAATTGGTGCGACTGGTGGTAGTTCAGGTGATTGTTCAGATGATAGTACCTTGCCAGTTTTGAACCCATCTCTGCCAGCCCCCCAGCAACTGTTTCGTACACTGAAAGATCAGTTGCCGGGGGTAGACTTTGATCAAGAGAAGCTACTTTCAGGCCATCTCTCAGCCACAGATTGCCATCATCAGGCTGAATATCACCGGCAATTAACTTCAATAATGTAGATTTACCGCTGCCATTTCGTCCCACCAGGCACAATCGGTCTCCTTTCCTGATTTGCAGGTTAATGCCATCAAGAATCGGTTCTGCCCCAAAGGCAAGCACAATATTTTCACATCGCAGCAGCGGCATATCTATTTCGAACTGTAGTAGGGAAGCTTTGTTTAATAATAGTATCAGGACCGAATGGCACTTGCTTAAGCGATTTTCAGCTGTTCAAGGACCTATCTTCAAGATTTCAGCAGAAGGTGCCGGGTGTCGTGCGCGACCCCGGTCCTTTCCGCAGCCTTCAGGTCGGGCCGCGTTCGGACGGCGCCGAACGCGTGGAGAGAGGGGTGCCGCCATCGGACCCGTCAAGGGCTCTCAACCAGGTGAGGGTAGTTGGGAGAGCCGCAAGCCGCGAGAGCCAAGATCCTGTCCGCATGCGGGCTACAGGATTCGAAGATTGCAGGCGTTATTTCCCTGGTCGGTAACTGATTTTTAACTCTAACTGTTTAAAGGTATGATGAATAGTGACTAATTACGTCAATGCCAGCCTGCCAGGACCCCCGAGAACAGAAGTTGCCATGA
>JASJXV010000161.1 GCA_030123805.1 Gammaproteobacteria bacterium | reverse complement strand
TGAGTTGAAGACTCTTCGAATCCTGTTTTTGTGAGAGTTGTTGCAGCGCCAGTTGAAAGCCGGAAAAAATTTGCTGCTTAAATACCGCTATAACAGATTGATTCTTACCCGCGTTCTCACAGCTTTTTCGAAACTGTTCTCGGTGGTCAAAGGCTAAGACAAACAACTCACGATCAGCAGCACTTCCGATGCTTGAGCGGCGATGTCGTCTTGCCATTTCCGGTCCCTGGAGTAGATCTTGTTGACTGGCGAAATGCTGTAAAAAATAGTCTAACTCTTCCTTATTGGGCATCGCCGGAGCGCAAGCATGCCGTGATACCACTATCGCACCGCAAGCGTTTGCCGTTTGCATACAGGTTTGCCACGAGGCATTCCCAAGCCAGCCAAGTAAAAATCCACTCATAAACCCATCCCCTGCCCCCAGTACATTCAGTACATTCACCAGAAAGGGTTCAGTGTCGAGAGGCTCGCTACTACCGTCGAGATAGACCTGACATCCCTTGACACCGGTCTTTACGACGACCGGCGCACTGACCATGCGGTGGATATTCGCCAGTGCTTCGCGCAAGGTATCAGCGCCTCCTGCAATAAGAATTTCCTCTTCCGTACCGACAATCAAATCACATTTGGGCAGGATCTGTTGATAGCGACGGGAGACCTCTTCGTCGAGCTGAAAACGGCTTTCACCATCACCCAGTGGCGTCAACCCCCATAAAACAGGTCGATAGTCGATATCCAATATCACTGCAGTTTTAGTGGTCTTTGCCAATTCCACGGCGTGATGACTGGTGACGCGCATTTCGGGAGTAGAAAATCCGGTACCGGTTACCAATAAGGCTTTACTTTGCTGAAAAAACAGCCGGTCGCAGTCACCGGGCTGTAGTTGCATATCCGCGCAATTTTGTCGATAAAATAGCAGTGGGAAATGCTCTGGTGGATCAACGCCCAATACGGCTAGTCCGGTCAAATGGTCTGGCGTTGCCCGCAGACAATCGGTTATCACACCTTCGTTTTGCAGTGTTTGCTTAACGAAGTTACCCATCTCATCTTGCCCAATGCAGGACAACATGGCTGAATGCAATCCAAGACGCGCCAGACCCACGGCGATATTACCGGCGCAGCCCCCCAAATATTTTCGAAAAGTCTGCGCTTCCGCCAGGGTGCAGCCTATCTGTTCGGCGTATAGGTCGACCGCGACTCGACCCATACAGATCACATCAATGGGTCTATTGTGATCAAATACTATGTTGTTCTGGATGTTCATAATCCATCTGTATAGGCTGGTGGCTCTGGCAGGATTTCTTGGCCGCATGGCCGATAATCACAGCCATTAATCCGTCCTGCCCATCGACCGCAGCAGCTTGCTTATGACGAATAGCATGGCAAAAGCTTCGAAGCTCCGCCAGGTAGGAGGCCTGGTAGCGGTCCAGGAAGCAGTGCATGGGCAAGTCGCGGGTCACGGCATTGGCAGTGGACAATTCCGTTTGTGTGGCGCTGACATTGTGCGCCAACATTTTACCTTGACTACCAAATACCTCTACGCGCTGATCGTATCCGTACACGGCCTGGCGACTGTTGTCGATAATGCCCAGGGTGCCATTGGCAAAGGTTAACTGTATCACCGCCGTATCCACATCTCCCAGTTGAGCGATAGTTGGATCAATCAAGGCTGCACCCGTGGCATAGACTTCGGTGATTTCACTGCCGACCAAAAACCGCGCCATGTCGAAATCATGGATACTCATATCGAGAAAAATGCCGCCCGAGCTGGCAATATAATCGTGAGACGGTGGTTCAGGATCTCTCGACGTGATGTGAATAATGTGCAGCGCTCCAATGCCACCCTCTGCTATGACGTGCTTGACCTTGGCGAAATTAGGATCGAAACGGCGATTAAATCCGACCTGGAGAATTACCTGGGCTTGTTCTACCACCGCCAATGCTTGTTGTATGGCGGCTATATCAAGCGCAAGAGGCTTTTCACAAAATATATGTTTACCCGCTACTGCTGCCTGGATGATAAGCGGCAGATGCGATGGTGCAGGCGAACAGATTAAGATCGCATCAATCGTGGAATCATTGAAAATGCACTGCACATCATCGCCAGTCACGGCTACCGGTAGAGCCTTTAGCCAGTTTGTATCCAGGTTGATATCAGCGACCGTCTTGAGGCTTATTTGGGGGATATGGCGGATGATATTTTCAGCATGAAGCTTACCAATTCGGCCTGCTCCGATAATGCCTACACAGATTGGATTTTCTCTTTGACTATCCATTATTGAACCTGCCAATGTTTAAACCTAATCTAACGTCGTGAGAAGGCCAGCATGTCACACATCAGACCATTTCCACATCCTCACCACATTATTTCACCTTCACCTGCTGTTCCACATAATCCGATTGAATGCCATCTTTGCCAGAACCACGGCCATAATAATTCCATTCCGGGAAATTAAAATCCGAGGTGATTGACCGTGGCGACAGAATCATTACCTTGAGAAACTGCTCTAAATCAGGCGCATTGTATACGTTCACCTCAAATCCCCATTTCTTGAGCTGTTGCAGCAACGCTGCACACTTTTCCAATTCCCAGCTGATGGAAAAGCGATTGATCCCCCAGCTTTTTAATTGCAGGAGTATATTTTTGGCCT
This sequence comes from Gammaproteobacteria bacterium, assembly GCA_030123805.1. GTDB lineage: Bacteria > Pseudomonadota > Gammaproteobacteria > Pseudomonadales > Azotimanducaceae > JASJXV01. The sequence goes on along the minus strand of JASJXV010000161.1, from coordinate 4,195 downwards.
GATCTGGAAGGGAGAAGACCAGGGGACTGACAAAATCAACGGCGGTTTGTCTGATAGCATTGGGAAAGGCTGCCAATAATAGCTTAAATCCCTCTTCTTTCAGCACATCTATATTACCATTCAACCAAATATGGTCATCATCAAAACCTTGCTTTTTGAGCAGCTTTATGGTTTTTCGCAACACAATGCTTTTGTCTTTAAAATCAATTTTAATTCCTTTGCTATGTTTTTGAAACTCAGCCAATAACTCATCCAATGGTAGATCGACCTGATCAGTCACTGCAGTCTCATCTTTTAGTGGACTGTCATGTTGGAGTAACACTGACCCATCTTCCTGCACGACATGGACATCCACCTCGCCCCATTGAATGGGAGAAGCGAGGAACTGCTGCATATTTTTCCGGTCATTGATACCGTGCCAAACCAGGTCAATGTATGCAGGTAAATCCTTCTCATGCACCAGTTCGCGCAATTCATAGGAGCTGCCTTTTTCAACTGCAGCGGTTATCGGTGTGTCATTCGATCGATAAACGGTATCGGCATGGAGCAGTAAAATATCACGGGTATCTTTTTCGTTGGCAATGGCGTCGAGAGATTGCGTTTCACTGTCGGCAAAACATATCACATGGTATCCAAGCTTCTGAAAATAGACGAGACTTTCTACCGCTGACTCAGCAGGGGAGCTATGCTTGGGGAAATAGAATAATTCTTTAGGTAACTCTAACTGGTAGTCTTTGCCAAATTGTTTAAGTGCCCGGATGGTTTTTTGGCGCATATCACGGGAGCAAATATTTTTTAATCCAATCGCAGTCCTGGATTGCATCTGAAACCAACAAATGGTTTCAATAACCCCTTTCATCGGCCGCAATTGCACCCGCGAAGACTTACGGTAACGCGTGTACCAGGAGAGAAATGCTTCTTTTTGTTCAGGCAAAAACTGATATTCAGTGAGGAATGAAGACAACAAATCCTCATGAATTTTGATTTCATCGGGTTTTAACCGGTAAAAATAATGGGTACCTTGTAATTGGTCAAAGGTGCGCAATGCTCGAAAGAGCTGATATTGCATATCGTTAATGCAACCATCGATATCAAAAATCAACATCAATTCCCTGTCTGGATACTGTTCCTTCATATACCCATAATGCAGGCTTAGTGCTTTCATCCAGTTATTCATAATGGCTACTTATTAATTGTCTGAAACAAGGATTTTTGTTATAATGCTGTACAACATACAGGCCTGTTGGTCGCGATTCTCTCGGTATAATTTAGCCTACTTGCGGTAAAGAGTATAGATATCGTCTCAGTATGCGCACATATTATTACGCGCACAAAAAAAGTGCGGGTGGCACCTTGTTGAGCGGCAGTAGCAGTAGAGCAGTAGCAGCTAGATAATGTGGCGTATATTCATCAACATACACTAGTAATCCTGGCGCTCACTCGCCTTGTCTTGTCCGCTTATGCTTCCCTTATGGAGCAGTGATGATGGCAATCCTTGATGAGTCGGTCGGGTCTTAGAAGCTCACCCGCAGTGAACTGTACCGGATGGCCTGGGAAGGGGAGATTCCTACCTCCAAAATTGAGTCCCAATGGCGTTTCAGCCGGAAGGAGACCGACAACCGGGTGACAAGCCAAAGGCCTGATGGTACCTTCTCGCAAGGAAACGAAAATGGTCACCATGTCTGACTTTCTTTGGCGCATAAGGACGATGAATAATCGAGCTAGCCAGTAAATGCTTGCCGAACTCGTGCAAAAGAAAATTAAGGAGTATAACGGGAAGTCCCCCGAGGAAAATTCATACATCGAACCAACATGAGAGGAGTGATAAAAAGATGAGCAAGATCAAGATTGCGATCGTCGGCATTGGAAACTGTGCCAGTTCTTTGATACAGGGCATCCACTTTTACCAGGAGAAGAACGAGCAGAATGCTATCGGCCTGATGCATTGGGAGATCGGCGGATATCAGCCCAGTGACATAGAAGTTGTCGCGGCCTTCGATATCGACAAGCGCAAAGTTGGTGTCGGCGTAAATGAAGCAATTTTTTCCGCACCTAACTGCACGACGGTGTTCTGTTCTGAACTCCCTGCGTCCAGTATCACCGTACAGATGGGCAAGATTCTGGACGGTTTTTCCGACCACATGAAGGATTATGACGAAAAACGTACTTTTGTGCTGGCGGACGCAGCAGAACCGACCGAAGATGAGGTCGTTAAAGTACTCAAGGAATCCGGCGCGGAAGTTCTTTTGAATTACCTGCCGGTCGGCTCCGAGCAAGCGACACGCTTTTACGCCGGATGCACCCTCAAGGCAGAACTGGCTTTCGTCAATAATATACCGGTCTTTATCGCCAGCGATCCTGAGGGAGACTGGGCGCGCCATTTTGAAGAGGCCGGTTTGCCCATCATCGGTGACGACATCAAAGCCCAGTTGGGGGCAACCATTACCCACCGCACGCTCACCGATCTATTCGCTAAGCGTGGCGTCAAGCTGGAGCGCACCTACCAGCTTAATACCGGTGGCAACACCGATTTCCTCAACATGCTTAACCACTCACGTCTGGCTTCCAAAAAAGTGTCCAAGACCGAGGCGGTGCAGGCTGTGACCGACCAACGCATGGATCCCGACGACATTCATATCGGTCCGAGCGACTATGTCCCCTGGCAGAACGACAACAAAATCTGTTTCCTGCGTATGGAAGGTAAGATGTTTGGTGATGTGCCGATGAACCTTGAATTGCGTCTGTCGGTGGAAGATTCACCCAACTCGGCAGGCGTGGCCATTGATATGATTCGTTGCGCGAAACTGGCCTTGAGCCGGGGCCAGAGCGGCATTCTGGAAGCACCATCGGCCTATTTTTGCAAACATCCCTTACGCCAGTTCACTGATGATGAAGCCTTCCAGATGATGGAAGATTTTATCAAGGGTGAGTCTTCAACGGTCCCGAATAAAGAGTAACGCGAACGCTATGAAGTGCCTGATCATCGCGGCTGGCAAGGGTAACCGGTTGCAATCCAGGGGTGAGTGCAAACCCCTCATTCCCCTCCACGGCATCGCTTTGATTGAACGCGTCATCCGCACTGCCATTGAGGCAGGTGCGGATGAGTTCTTTGTTGTCGTTGGCCACCAGGGCGAGCAGCTTAGCCATTTCCTGGCGCGTCTGGCGGACTCCCTTGCGATCCAGATCACGCCGCTGGTGAATGATGACTGGGACCAGGGAAACGGCCTTTCGGTGCTCAGGGCCCGAGAGGTGTTGCACGAACCGTTTTTGCTGCTTATGGCAGATCACCTGTTTGATCCCCAATTGGTTCGAGAATTGACTAGCCTGGAACTGGGCGATGGGGAGATTGCACTGGTGGTAGACGGCAACACCCGCAACCCGCTCATCGATATGGAGGATGTCACCCGCGTCAAGCTGGAAGATGGTGTTTCCCTGCAGAGCGGTGAAAAGAGCAACAAGAATAACAGTAAAAAGATCCGTGATATCGGTAAGGGCATGGCCGACTTTAACGGTTTCGATACGGGTATTTTTCTGTGCTCCCCCGCTATCTTCAAGGCGCTGGAGCAAAGCAAAGACAGAGACGGCGATACGTCGCTGTCCGGGGCGGTACGCATACTGGCCGCTGAAGGGCGCGCCAAAGCCATCTTGATGGACGGATTCTGGATCGATGTGGACGATCCCGCCGCATTCCAAAAAGCGGAGCAGGCGTTGCTAAAGCAACTGGGTGACAAGCCTAACGACGGGCCTGTCGCGCGTTATTTAAACCGCCCACTGTCCGTGCGGATGTCGCAAACGTTAGTGCAGCATGATATCACGCCCAATCAGATTTCCCTGTTCTCGTTTTTCTGCTCTGTGCTGGCCGCTGGACTGTTTGCGCTGGGTGGGTATTTTGCCCTGCTGCTGGGCGGCGTGCTGGCCCAGTTCGCGTCCATCATCGACGGTTGCGACGGCGAGGTGGCCAGGCTCAAATATCAAAGCAGCGACGTCGGCGGCTGGTTCGATGCAGTACTGGACCGTTATGCGGACGCCTTTCTGCTGTTCGGCCTGACCTGGCACCTGTTGGCGGTGGAAGCGAACGCCTTGATTCTGTTAGTGGGTTTCATGGCCATTATCGGCTCGTTCATGCTGAGTTACACAGCCGATAAGTACGACAACCTGATGCGCGAGCGACTTCAAGTCGGCGGCAAGGCCGGGT
>JASJXV010000049.1 GCA_030123805.1 Gammaproteobacteria bacterium | reverse complement strand
ATTTGACCCCTTAATCTCAAGGGGAAAAGGTTTGACGATAGGCAATGTCTATTTCTTCAAGTATCAGAGATACATCCAGATATTCGCCTTTTAACCAGGTTTGATACTGGTTCGTCGTGAATTGACTATCAATGTTACCGCCGTTACCCCCGGCTATGACAAAGCGGAAGTGCAGCGGGTCAGACAAATCCACAACCCAGCGAAAGGCGGGTCCATGGTACACCTGCACCTTTTCACTGCCCTGCTCTACTGGTAGATGCATGGCCATACCCAGCGTCGTCGGACTGCCACCAATGGCATCTGGACCGACCGAAAGGTGAGCCCATGCGTCCTGTTTCGCCAGGGAATGTCGAAATTTGATCTGATGTATCTGGCCCCAACTCCAGTCCTCGCCAAATTCCTTATCGAGATTAGTCACCACCTCGATGGTTTTCTGGCAGATGATGCGTTCCAGAACTTCACGGTACTGCCGCCAGGGAGATCCGTCTTGCATAAAATCAGCAACACTGAAGAGACTAAGACCCGGCGCTACCAGTGGCATCGACAGCAATAGCTCATCTCCCAGCACCTCTTGCATAAATGCCGTGTGCCAGCGTGCGTCCAGAAGCCGGTAATAGATGCAGGCAGCCTTAGAGTCCATGCTGGCAATGTAATCCCAATCGACCAGAAGCTGTCGTGCCCGTATCACCGCAGGGTCATCATCTACCAGACAAGCAACGATATCAGGTACCCACTCGCGTGCTTTGACATCCAGCAGATCCAGCTGCATGCGTTCAAAGTCCTTAGAGGTAAATACCGTTTTATTTTCTATCAACAGTTCTCTGATCCGATCAGCCCGCGCACTACCGGCTGGAAAATTATGCACAGGATAGTCGCCGCGTTCACCCATGGTGTCGTTGTTAGCAGTGAGCGCAAAACCTGAATCCGGGTTGTGTTCCACCAACAGTTCGCTGGCCCGAGACCGTTTGAATTCAAACGCTGTTTCCCAACCAGGTAGCGGTACTATCCCTGTGACGTCCTGTCTTTTAGGAATCGTGGCTGCAATGAACCGCCTTAAATCATTATGCCGATCAACGCAGATAATGTTATTCACCAGAGGGCAAACATCCTTTTCGAACAGCGCTGCACCAAATGCCTCGCTGGTCGTCGCCAATGGCAGTAATGCAAGCGCACCCGCTGACGTGGGGATATCCCTCATCACCCAGGAAAGTGCCGTCCAATAGTCCCGGGACCGCCTTTCGGTGATACCCAAAGCATCGGTGAGTGATTCCAGTATCGGACCATGAGGAGAATAGGCTACCTCGAAGGTGCGCGCCGGCTCACTGGCAACATTGATCTCGATTCGTCTGATGTCAAATGCATCATTTTCCTGCCTACCTGGCTCCACAAACACATCGTAAGTGTCGACAAATCCGGTAGTCAGCCCCCAGGCAAGATCCCGGTTGAATCCCATCATGAAATACGGCACACCGGGAAAACTGGCCCCGAAAGTATCCCAATCAGGTGCATGCAGGTGCACATAAAAGAAAACGTTGGGAATCGTGTGGGGTTGGTGCGGGTCCGTGGCAAGCATTGGCGCACCACTGGCCGAAAGGTCTGCACTGACCGCCCAGTTATTGCTGCCACTCACGATATTGACATCTGGAAAGAGCAGCTTGCCCACTCTCGGATCGAGATCCAGCAGAGCCTGCTTCAGCTCGCTGATACACCGCGCATCAGCGGCGGAAAAACGGCGCACATGGTTCTTAAACCATTTTGTGCCATGACGTGCCATGAGTTTACCCAGGTAGATTTTCTCCATCCAGCTCTTATGCTGGAACCAACCGGTAAACCGGTATCTGGATGCCACATCGTGGCGAGTAAATTCCCTTGGAAGCGTCGCAGCCAGGGAAAACTCGGGCGGTACAGCCGGTAGTTGACGCACATAGGCATTAAGGCCGTCGAGGTAGGCATCCACGACCCAGTCACCCGGCGAATCAGGCAGATCGTAAGCCGGGACGTTAAAAGACCGATGCATCAGGTCCTGACTAACAAAGCGGCTTCCTAAAACACTGGCTATACTGCCTGTGGCATAAAGAGTACTGAGATGAATTTGCCACAGTCTCTCACTGCCAGCAGCATAACCCATGCCGCGATAAGCATCCGCTATCGTCGCTGCATAGACGTGGGCAATGCCGCTCTTATCCCAATAAATCTCAAACGGCTGATCCGCAGCGTCAATCCTGATGCTGTTACTGCTTTGCTCCTGCACCTGTTTCACCCCAATTATCGTAATAGGTCACCCGCTCTGCCGGTCGGCGTCTAACGGGTCCGAATTTCCCCATGGGATAACCGATTGGCATGGTCACAACCACTCCCCACTCTTCCGGGATGTTAAACCGGTCCATCAGTTCGTCTTCAAAAACCTGATGCATGGTTGTTAATGCGGCACCGAGACCTAACGCACGACAAGCCAGCAGTATATTCTGCACACAGGGATAAATTGCACCGTAGTTGGGTGGTGCAAGCCCTACCCTCTCCGCTTCAGGTACTTTGAACGGCCAATCCCTTAAACCACAGATGACCAGCAGCAAAGGAAACTCCTGCATGTGCTTCATCTGGTACTGAATTGCACGCAGTTGACGGGCACCCTCAGAGTCGCCGCCTGGATCCACGTCGGCATTGATGTGAAATCGAGTTTCCATCGCTGCCCTGTAGTGATCGGCAAACCATTGTTTACCATCTGCCTCTCGAATGACCAGAAATGACCATGGCTGGGTATTCATACCCGATGCTGCCTTTACACCGGCATCCAGTATTTTCTGCAGTAGTTCCTGCGGCACAGGATCGGGTTTTAACTTGCGCATTGCACGGACATTTCCAACCAGATCGAAAAATGCCGGGTTTTCATCAATGACAATCACTGTAATTTTCCTCTTCCAGTAACGGCTTCGAAGAGGTCAATGGTACTGATGTTTTGGGTCAGAGTAAAAACTCTCGCCTTCCAGACTTTTCCGTGTTGGCCTGGAAACCTGCGAATTTTTACTCTGACCCAATATTGCGGGCGTTAGCCTTGATTCATGGCCAACAGATTACAGCCATCGAAAGCAAGGTTTGAGTTGAAATCAAAAATCGCCTCAGTGTTGGTCGATGCATACTGATGATGGCTTGAAAATGTTTGCCTGACCTTGAGATGCCGGGTAGCGACCGTTGACCCATCAACCATCCTTGGTCGGTACAGGGTTTTACGCAGCAGATTTCGGACATATCTACCCAGTTTGCCAGGTGCATTGGTCTGGACAATATTGACTTGTGAGACACGGCCTGTCTCGTTGACCGTGAAATCGAGATCAACATAGTAATCGGCCAGATCCTCCAGTTTCTGATCCTTACTGAGGTCCAGAACCTGCGGGTAACACAGAGGTAGCGGATTTCCAATCAGGCTTTGACGAGGCACTTTCCCGGCACCGCCAAACGATATCGATGCACTGGATCGCCTTTGTGAATTGATGTCCGCAAGGGTATAGACTATTTTGTTATGCCGATCAGGGCCGGACTCTACATCCCTGAAGGCGGCAATCAAATCCTTCTTGTGAACAATGCCGAGTCGCTTTGGCTGGCTGAAAATATCCTGTACCGGGGTATTGATGGTGCGCTGGGTTGACAACACCCAGGCACTCTCGTACAGATTCGTTGCTCTTTTTGTATGCCTTCTGGCGAGTACTACATCAGCGAGTTCTGTGATGGCCCAGATTTCATCCTCTACATCAGAACCGGGATTCGCAGCGAGTACGTCAACAATCTGCTGCAGAAGTTCGTCTGCGCAACAAGATTCCTGCAGAAAATAGATCGAGGCGATTGCCCGCAGCGGATCGATGAGCCGCAGATCATTGTCCTCGAAATTCAGGAGCATCGTTTCCCTGAGCGACTGGAATGTGGCAAGTGCATCTGAATACTGACCTGTCTCTCGAAACCAGTTGCCCAACTTGTGCAGGGCTCCAATGAGACGCACATCACCTGGAGCATAGTTGTGGGCGGTAACTTGAAAGGCGAACCGTTGTTGCCGATCGGCTAGTTTCGGCTCGTTCGACAGCAGTCTTGCCCTTGTGATCCAATCGAGAACACCGAGTTGATCCAGCGTGTAGACACCATCGGCTCGATGCATAATGTGTTGGGCGCGCCGCAAAACCTCAAGCGCTTGAGGATAATGCTGAATCTCAACGTAAAGTTTACCAAGCTCAGTTAATGTTTTGTTTATCGACGGGCTATACAGTCCCCGATGTGTTTCGGCGATGTTGATGCTTTGCTTGAAATATCGCCTCGCAGTTGAGTTGTTGCCAAGCTGTTTATGAATGCTGCCGAGATTGTGCAGCGGTGTCACCATTTCATTCGAGTTACTGCCGAAGTTGATATCAACGAGGTCAACAATGTGTTCGGCAATTGCTAACGATCGATTATCGTCTCCTGCATCCCAGGCGAGTTTGAACGCCCGATAGACTTGATTCAGCTCAGTTACTCCCGGATCAGCATGAATTGATGGATTGATGCTGAGTATCAGTGCGATGGAAAATATCCACTTCTTTATAGTATGTAGGTTCAAAACCACCTCCTGTACAGGTCCAGTAGTTTTCCTTATTGCAGTGTCCTGAAGTGTTGGTGCTCCTTTTTTCTCTGCCTGAATACCCGGTTCGAGTATCCCTCACCGCGACTCCATTGTTCCTCACTGATCTAACCTCACCCGGTAATCATTATGCGAGCATTCACATCGACATTGCCAGCTCTGGCATACCGAAGGGTTGAAAATGCTGACCGGTGGTTTGCGATCCATAGTCGGCTGATCACTCCTGAATAAACAGGTGAATCAGCGTGAAGAAAGAGTGAAGTCAGGGTGGAAAAGTTGTTGGTAACCGACCGGATTTGGAGAATGGTACGGCAGAGTTATTTGAATTCAATAATGTTTAAAACCAAATAGGGGTCCAATCTGGCCACTATTTCAGATGCTCTCCTGCCGATATAAATGCAGTAAAGCCATCCTGGTCAGCCACCGCCTCAGAGATCCGCTCAATCCCCCGTTTGATGGATTCGAGATCTGTTGCTGTGGACAGGCGCAGGAAGTGCTTGTCGTCTGTTCCTATTTCACCAAAGGATTTGCGATCCATGGTTGCCACACCATATTTATATAACATAAACATCTGCATCAGTTTGGATGGGCTGGAGACGCTCTTTATCTCCTCTGCCAGATCGTTGTAGGCATCTATGACACCAAGATTGTGACACACACCCTCAATATTCGGGAACACATAGAAGGCGCCCCTGGTATTGGCACAGGTAATGCCATCGATCGCATTGAGTGCCGGGACGGCATAATCGCGACGGATCTGGAATTCAGCCACCATGGCATCGATGATCTTCTGCGTCATCGGATTTTCATAGGCTTCACGACCCGCTTCCTGAATAAAAGGCGGCGTGCAGGATATGCTGTTGATATTCAGATTCTTGAATACGGCATGCTCTTCTGCCGTCGGCAAGATGGCATATCCCAGTCGCCAACCGGTCATGGCGAAACTCTTGGAGTGTCCGCTGACCAGGATCGTTCGTTCCAGCATACCCGGCATGGACGCAATGCTGACATGGTCGAGCCCATCGAACACAATCTCTTCATATACCTCGTCTGAGTATATTCTGAGATCAGGATGACCCTTGTCGAGTATCAGCTGTGCGATCTCCTCCAGGTCAACCTTGCCAAGCACGCCACCTGTTGGGTTGGACGGGGAATTGATAAAAATCAGTTTGGTACGTGGCGTTATCAACGGCGCCAGATCGTCCGCAGCGAAACTAAAGCTCTTACTCTCTTCAAGATGCAGCGGCACCGGTTTACCCCCCATGAATCGAATCCATGATTCATAGATTGGAAAACCCGGACTGGGATAGATGACTTCGTCACCCGGATTGACATAGGTCTGGACACTGTAACTTATGGGTGGTTTGGCGCCTGTTGTTACACAAACAAGATCCGGATCAATTTCAATGCCCCTGGATTCAGATACCTGTTTTGCGATTGCTTTTCGAAATGACGGGATGCCGTGTGGTGGGCAGTAATGTGTGTTGCCCTGGTACAGATTTTCGGCAGCGCTCTTGCAGATGTGGCGCGCCGTATCGAAGTCCGGTTCTCCCAGATTGAATTTGATCACATCCAATCCCATCGCCTGGCATTCGGCGATGTTATCGCCCAGCTTAAATGCGTTTTCGCTGCCCAGTGCGCTGATACGATCAGCAATCAGACTCATCGTCAGTTATCTCCTGTTTCCCATCAGATATGGCTAAATTTTCCTGCAACTGACTGTGTGCAAGCAATCACTTGCACTCCAATCGCAAAACAGAGAGTGTACATTAACGGCGAAAAAGAATCTGACCGCTTTATTTTCCGTTGATCCTGGTCATAGCAGATTATTACCAGCTTTGATAATATCGGGTGCAAATAATACTTGAAAATCATCTTATAAACCGATTACGAACGGAGACGAAAATTGGATGCACTAACCGAATTCCGTGAGGAAACACGTGCCTGGCTGGCAGAAAATTGTCCTGAGTCCATGCGCACTCCCATGCCAGATGATGAAATTGTGTGGGGAGGTAGAAATGCCAACTACAAGAACCCGGATGCCAAAGTCTGGCTGGATAGAATGGGGACCAGGGGCTGGACCTGCCCTACCTGGCCAAAGGAGTATGGCGGCGGTGGACTGAACAAGGATGAGTTACGCGTCCTGCAGGAAGAACTGGGTCGCATCCATGCAAGACCGGTACTGTCGAGCTTTGGTATCGGCATGCTGGGTCCGGTACTACTTGAAATGGGCACCGAGGAACAAATACAGGAGCACATACCCAAAATCGTGCGGGGTGAAATTCGCTGGTGTCAGGGTTACAGCGAGCCCGGTTCAGGCTCTGATTTGGCCAGCCTGCAAACGCGCGCAGTGCTGGATGGCGACGACTACATCATCAATGGTGCAAAGACCTGGACGTCGTTTGCTGATCATGCCGACTGGATCTTCTGTCTGGTACGGACCGATCCGGATGTGCCCAAACACAACGGCATCAGTTTCATCCTGTTTGATATGGATGATCCCGGCATCAGAACAACACCGATCAAACTGATCAGCGGCTCATCACCGTTTTGCGAGACTTTTTTTGAAGACGTCAGGGTGCCACGCAGGAACCTGATAGGTAAGGTGAATGATGGCTGGACCATTGCCAAGCGGTTACTGCAACACGAACGAACCATGATTTCCGGCATGGGTCTCGGCAGTGGCAGAGGACCAGCAGAACTCACTATGGAAGAACAGGCCAAGAAATACATTGGTGTTTCGAACGATCAACTGGCAGATCCTGTGTTACGAGATGAAATCGCACAACACAAAATGAATGGCGAGGCATTTGCGTTAACGGTCAAGCGTTCGACAGAGGAAGCCAAGCTCAGCACGGGTCCCGGTGCAACGTCATCGATGTTCAAGCTCTACGGCACCGAGCACAACAAACGCAGATTCGAGATTATGTTGAAAATTCTGGGTAATAAAAGCCTCGGCTGGGAAGGTGAAGGATTTAAACCGGGAGAATTATCTACCACGCGCGAATGGCTTCGCTCCAAAGGTAATTCTATCGAGGGAGGTACATCCGAGGTCCAACTAAACGTGATTGCCAAGCGGGTCCTGGGGTTGCCCGATTAGATAAATACAGAATTTTGAATAGAGAGAAGCAGTAATGTCAATGGTACTCAATGAAGAACAGAATTTGTTAAAGGACTCGGCAAAGGATTTTTGCCGTGATAACGCCTCGGTATCCGAGCTGAGAAAACTCCGGGATGAGAAAGATGAAACCGGGTTCTCACGGGACTTATGGCAGCAGATGGTGGAACTGGGCTGGGCAGGTATCCCATTCAAGGAAGAATACGGCGGCCTGGAATTCGGCTATGCGGGATTAGGCGTGGTTCTGGAAGAAACGGGGAGAACGCTTGCAGCCAGCCCGCTGGTATCGACAGTCCTGCTATGCGGTTCAGCAATTCAGTTAGGCGGAAGCGATGCACAAAAGAAGGCACTCATCCCGTCTATTGTTGCGGGCGAACTGATCATGGCACTGGCAGTGGATGAGAAATCATACCACGCACCCACAGAGATCAGTTGCCAGGCTGAAAAAACTGCGGACGGATTTTCAATTACCGGCCAAAAAGTGTTTGTGCTGGATGGTCATGTAGCGGATAAGATGATCGTTGTTGCCAGAACCTCGGGTCAGTCCGGAGATTCCAACGGCATTACGCTATTCCTGATTGACAGCGATGCCGCAGGTTTGACCTGTACCAGAACCTGGATGGTTGACACCAGGAACGCCGCCAACGTCCGACTGCAGGGTGTCGCAGTTTCAGCAGATGCAGTGATCGGTGAGGTCGATAAGGGGTTCGAGCTTCTCGACAGAGTTCTTGATATCGGCCGCATCGGACTGTCTGCAGAGATGCTCGGTGGCATTCAGGAAGTGTTCGAAATTACCCTGCAGTACCTGAAGGAAAGAGAACAATTCGGGGTAGCCATCGGTTCATTCCAGGCATTGAAGCACAGAGCGGCCGAAATGTTCTGCGAAATTGAATTATCCGTATCTGTCGTAAGGGAAGCCTTAAGTAAACTGGACGAAGGTGCAGATAATATTGCCCAATTGGCAAGCCTTGCCAAAGCCAAACTCTGTGACACTTACTTTCTGGTGAGCAATGAAGGTATACAGATGCACGGCGGCATCGGCATGACGGATGAGTTCGATATCGGTTTCTATATTAAACGCGCACGCGTCGCCCAACAGACGTTTGGTGATGCCGCTTTTCATCGCAACAGATATGCAACTCTGAATAACTTTTAATCTGTTACAATCAATTCCCCGCCCACAACGGCGGGGAATTTCAGACCATAAATTAACCTGTAATCGCCAAATGCCACGTTACGACTACTACTGCGAAGAAAACGGCAGAACCATAGAAGTTTATCATTCTATCAAACAGGCCCTCACCACCTGGTGTGAATTATGTGAAGCTGCCAAAATTGATCCGGGCGATACACCTGCTAGTGCGGCAGTGCGTAAAATAATTACCACCCCGCCCATGATGAATGTGCCAACCGGTAACAGTGAACTAAAAAATCTGGGATTTACCAAACTCGTCAAGCGGCTGGATGGAACCTATGAGAACGTGACCCGAACCGGTACAGAAAAAAGATTCCTGGACCGCAACGATCCTTCATCCATGCCTCATCTGCACAAGAAAATAACAGACTAGTTCTTATCCGGATGCGGCCCACCGGATGCGGGCGACCGGATGCGGCCCACCAAATTCAGAGATCGCAGGCGTTATTTCCGAGTGGTTGATTTGTGAATGCTGTTTAAATATAGTAGTTTCCGAACAGGAACTAACCAGGGGGGTCCAAGATTAATTTTCGTGATGTCGCGGTTTGCCTGACCGTTGTTAATGTAATTCTCCTACCGTTGTTGTGGCCGACAGTGGCGAGCGCAGAAGATATCGCCTCGATTGTATACGGAAGTTTTACCAGCCAACTACGCGCCGAATCCTATCAGCAGGTTCTCGAACTCAAACTCGGTAAGTCCTTGCGGATTACAGAAATGGATGTCAGGGGTATAGGCTATTTTCGAGTCCTGGGATCACCGCAAAGCGATATCCCCGAACTGCGCAGTGAGCTGCGACATATCAAAGCAACAAGCGTGCCCGATGCATGGTTGTATATAGTGCAGAAGATAGTGCCAATGGATTCCAAACAGCATCCCATGGCATCTGCTCAGGCAGATGTGAATCCATCACCCGAAGCAGATTCGCCTTCAGTTTCCACCCCGGTCAGCAGACAGCTAACGTCACCATCCGCACCGATTAAACAAGCCAGGCCTGGAGTTGTGGCCACAGGTAAAGCTCTGCTTATCCCGAAGTTTCAAACCGTTGATATCACAATTGATGGGAATCTGGATGAGCCGATCTGGAATAAAGTCCAGGGTTATACCAATATGTCCATTATTGAACCGGACACCCTGGAACCCGCCCGCTACCGAACCGAGACCAGATTTCTCTACACTGACAAGGGTCTTTATGTGGGCATATATAACGAGCAGCCTAAAGATACCTTACTGCCAAGATTATCCATCAGGGATCAAGCCATCAATCGGGACGGTAACGAGATAACTCTTGATACCACAGGTGAAGGCTTATATGGCTATTGGTTTGGCGTCAATCTGGGTGGTTCGCTTATTGATGGCATCGTCCTTCCTGAAAGGGATATCAGCAAAGAATGGGATGGCCCCTGGTATGGAGACGCTAAAGAGACAGACACGGGCTGGACTTCTGAAATGTTTCTGCCCTGGTCAATGATGTCCATGCCTGATTCTCCCAACGAGCGAATCATGTCTGTATTTGTGTCTCGCAGAGTCGCACATCTGGATGAGAACTGGTCCTGGCCCGCTTTGCCTTCAACCGGCTCGAAATTCATGTCTGCTCTGCAACCCATGAAGTTACAGCAGGTCAATCCGAGCCAACAGTTCTCTGCTTTTCCCTATTCATCCACCGTGTATGACCATCTGGGCTCGGATACGGATTACCGTGTGGGCGCAGATATTTTCTGGCGTCCTTCGTCTAACCTGCAGTTGACCATGGGAATCAATCCGGATTTTGGCACCGTGGAATCCGATGATGTGGTGATTAATCTCACGGCGTTTGAGTCCTTCTTTCCGGAAAAGAGGTTGTTTTTCCTCGAGGGTATCGAAATATTTGTCACCACTCCCCGCTCCAGTGTTGCCGTGCAAAGCACCGGCAGCAGTGCACGACGCACTGCCGTTAACTTCAACCCGGAGCCCACCACCCTGGTAAATACCCGAAGAATAGGCGGTGCTGCACGGCGACCGGATATTCCTGCAGGAGTGTCTGTCCCCGGAATTGACCTCGGCAAACCAACAGAATTATCCGCGGCCGGTAAAATCACCGGACAGAGTGGTGCCTTTCGCTACGGGGCGATGGCAGCATTTGAGGAAGATTCCAGATTCCATGGTATCGATAGCAATGGAGATCCGGTTCAGTTGACACAGGATGGCAGGGATTTCGGTGTTGCCCGTTTCCTCTATGAGGACACCAGCAAGGGCCGTCGATCTCTGGGATGGATATCCACACTGGTGAGCCATCCTGATGAGAATGCAGTCGTGCATGGTATTGATGCCCATTACTTGAGTCCCACCGGCAAACTGAAATTTGACGGGCAACTTATGTATAGCGATGTCGACGATGTTACAGGAGGGGGAGGATTTTTGGATCTGCTTTACATCCCCAGGCGCGGACTGAGCCACCTGTTCAGATTCGATTATTTCGATACAAAGCTTGATGTGAATGATCTGGGTTTTATTCGTCGTAATGATGCTATCAACTTGATGTATGTCTATAACTACTCCACCTCCAATCTGAAACGATTACGCGGTCGTTCTACCCAGTTTTTCTTCTCCCAGGAGTATAATATTGACGGTCTGGTAGTTCGCAGCGGAGCCTTCTGGCGCTCCAACTGGACGTTCCACAACCTGTCCCAGATAAGGACTGAGCTGGACTACTTCCCATCCCGATGGGATGACCGAAACAGTCTCGGGAATGGCACCTTCAGAATCCCTAAACGGTGGGTTTCTGAAATTTCCTATGGCACGGATACCAGCAAAAAAATCAGTGTCAGCATGGCAATAGGTCGTCGGCAGGAGGATTCCGGCGGCTGGCGTACCACTGCCAAGAGCGGGATTACCTTCAAACCAAATGATCGATTCTCATTTGACCTGGACATCAACTACGCCAGGCGGGATGACTGGCTGATTCACCAGGGCGGCAGGAATTTCACCACATTTGATGCCACGGATTGGCAACCCAGTCTCTCCATGGGAATCTTTTTTACCGCACGCCAGCAATTACGCCTGACAATGCAGTGGGCAGGCATCCGAGCGGATGAGGAGGAATTTTTTGTCGTACCGGACCGAAAAGGCAGTTTAGTGGCGGTGATAAAAGATCCCAGTGAACCCACCGATGATTTCACCATCAGCAGAATCACTGCACAACTTCGCTATCGGTGGGAGATTGCTCCCCTATCGGACCTTTTCGTGGTCTACACGAGAGGCGGAAACCTGCCCAATCAGGTGCACGATGATTTTGACGATCTATTCCATGACTCACTGACGGATCCGGTTCTCGATTTCTTTGTTGTGAAATTACGCTATCGCTTCGGTAATTAGGCACTCAGTCAGACCATACGTCTCATGTTGTAGCTGCTATGGCTGGTCAGTTGCATAGCGTTTCAATCACCCCTGATATCTGTTGTATCGGGCGGATCTTTCCAGATACCAGCACCTTTACGAGAGCGACAATAATAGTTCCAGGAAAAATGCTATGACGAAAAATATGCATAAACCGGGTTGCTAAAGTTACATCCAGATAATGCTATACTCGCCGTGATCACTGCACCTCAGCTGTAAATGGTAAGTCTTAAGCGGTCAGTTGTTATGGAAAACCTGCATACAGCAGAACAAGCTCCTTCCGAACCGGATACTTTGCTAGAGTCGCTGGTGATCCTGACCCGGATACACCACAAGCCCTATTCTGCAGAATCGTTGACGGCAGGCTTACCTCTCAACAACGGCAGGCTGACGCCAGAGTTGTTTATACGTGCGGCTGAAAGAGCCGAATTTTCATCCAAGTGTCTGAAACGGGAATTGACAGCTATATCCAGCGAGGTGCTGCCTGTTGTATTGATCCTGGACAATGGCGATGCCTGTATATTGGTGGCAGCAGATGACGACAAGGTACAGGTGATTTTCCCGGCTTCCGGGCAAGAGACCAAAACCATCGCATTGCAAGAACTGGCCAATCGATACTCGGGAGCTGTCCTGTACTTCAAACCAGCATACCAATTCGATGACGGACTAATTTCAGGCAATACAAGCAGTCATTGGTTCTGGTCTGTTATCCGGAAATCCCGAGCGATTTACGGTGAGGTTCTGGTAGCTTCATTTCTGGTGAATCTATTTGCGCTGATAACCCCACTATTCATCATGAATGTGTATGACCGGGTGGTGCCAAACCAGGCGCTGGAAACGCTCTGGGTTCTGGCATCCGGTGTCATGATCGTGTTTCTTTTCGATCTTATTATGAAATCTCTGCGGGGGTTTTTCATCGATGTAGCCGGTAAGCGAGCGGATATCCTACTGTCCAGTAAAACTTTCTCCAAAGTCATGAATATCCAAATGAAGGCAAGACCCAAATCCGTTGGTTCTTTCGCCAACAATCTTCAGGAATTTGACAGCTTCAGAGAATTTTTCACCTCAACTACACTCATTGCTATTATCGATCTACCCTTCACGTTGCTGTTCATCCTGATTATTTACATGGTTGGTGGCGTGGTCGCCTGGGTCCCTCTACTGGCCATTCCTCTAATCGTGAGTGTCGGGATTCTTATTCAGAAACCTTTGCAAACGCTGATCAATAAAAGCTTTACCGAATCCGCTCGCAAACATGCCATGCTGGTGGAGGCACTGACAGGATTGGATACCATAAAGGGAATCAGAGCCGAAGGGGTAATGCAACAAAAGTGGGAGGGATTTAATGCCCGAATCGCAAAGCTGGGACTCAGAACTCGATTCCTCAGTCTCAGTGCCATTAATTTTGCTCAGGTAGTTCAACAACTGGCAACCGTGGCGGTCGTCATCGCAGGTGTCTATCAAATCATCGCCGGGGAATTATCTGTTGGTGGTTTGATCGCATGTACTATTCTTACCGGCAGAGCACTGGCTCCCATGGCACAGATCGCGTCCATCCTGACACGATACCATCACTCCATGGCCGCCTTCTCCTCGATCAATTCAATAATGGGACTACCGGTAGAGCGCCCGGAAGGCCATAAATTCCTGCATAGACCTGCTTTACAGGGGAATGTGGAATTCAAAAATGTCACCTTCGCCTATGCCGATCAACAAATTCCTGCATTGAGTAATCTCAGTTTCACTATTAAAAAGGGTGAGAAGGTGGGTATCGTCGGTCGTACGGGTTCCGGTAAAACAACCTTGCAAAGGTTGATTCTTGATTTCTATCAACCCGTCGAAGGCGCCATCCTCATGGACGGGATCGATATGAACCAGATCGATCCCGCAGAACTGCGACGCAATATCGGCTACGTACCGCAGGATATTATGTTGTTCAATGGCAGCATTCGCGACAATATTATCATCGGCAGTCCCCAGGCTGATGACCAATCGGTACTCCGAGCAGCCTCCTTATCGGGATTGGATGAATTCGTTAATCGGCATCCTCACGGCTTCGATCTGCAAGTAGGAGAACGCGGAATGAATCTCTCTGGCGGTCAACGGCAGGCTATCGCAATCTCCAGGGCACTCTTGCATGATCCGTCGATCCTCCTGCTGGACGAACCAACTAACGCTATGGATAACACCACCGAAAACAATTTTCTGAATCGGTTGGAATCGATCATACAGGACAAGACATTGATCCTGGTAACTCACAAGACATCTATGCTGCGCCTCATCGATCGTCTGATTGTGCTGAATGAAGGTAAAATCGTGTCTGATGGCCCGCGAGAGGATGTCATAAAAGCACTGGCCGGAGGTTAGAATATGGAATCCATTCCGAGAGAAGATTTCCAATTTATGCCGGAAACTTCGGCAGCAGAAATTGAATCCCTGCCGCTGTCATTGCACCTGATTCTCTGGGTTACTGTCGTGTTCCTTGCTATCGCTTTGATCTGGGCTAATTATGCAGAGCTGGATGAAGTAGCTCACGCCGAAGGACGTGTCATTCCGTCAAGCCAACTGCAAATAATCCAAAACCTGGAAGGAGGCATTCTTGCAGAAGTGCTATGCAAAGAAGGGGATCTGATTGAAGCAGGCCAGGTCCTGATGAGAATGGACGATACCCGGTTTGCATCGTCATTCGATGAGGGACGCCTGGCTTCACTGTCACTGGTCGCTTTAATCACTCGCCTGGAAGCCGAGGTGAACCAGCATCCCTTCGCAGTACCGAGTGACTTCCCCCCGGAAAAAATTGACATAATGCAAAGGGAGCAGGACCATTATCTAGCCCGACAGCAGGAACTTCAATCTGCCCTGGACATACTCGATCAACAACTGAATCAACAAAAACAACTATTGGCTGAATTAAAGGCAGAAGAGTCAAAACTGAAGCTGAATGCTGATCTGGGCCGTCAAGAACTTGAACTTACCGAACCGCTGGTGAAAACAGGCGCAGTCTCACAGGTTGAACTGCTGCGTTTACGGATGTCAGTCAATGAATCGGCGGGCAGGCTGGAGGTTAGCAGGATTGCCATTCCCAGGTCCGAAGCGGCAATTGTTGAAGCAGAGCAAAAGATCAACGAGCGTACGCAACAATTTATCAGTAACGCACGGGGACAGCTAAACGAAGCCAGGACAGAGTATGGTCGATTATCTATCTCCAACGTTGCTTTACAGGATCGCGTGCAGCGAACCGAAGTAAGATCGCCCGTGGACGGTATTGTAAAACAGATTCTGATCAGCACCATAGGCGGTATCATTCAGCCCGGCATGGACCTCATCGAGATTGTTCCATCTAACGACACATTACTGGTGGAAGCAAAAATCCGCCCGGCTGACATTGCGTTTATCCATCCGGGGCAATCGGCAATGGTTAAACTGACGGCGTATGATTTCTCCATCTATGGTGGCCTTGACTCGGTGCTTGAACTGATATCCGCTGACACCATCACAGATGAAAGAGGTGAACACTTCTTTCAAATTCAGGTTCGCACCAAGAAAACCTACCTTGGTACCGAGGAAAATCCACTGCCCATCATTCCGGGCATGGTAGCCTCTGTAGATATATTGACCGGGCAAAAAACTGTGATGGACTATATTTTAAAGCCCCTCAAGAGAGCACAGGCCTCAGCCATGCGGGAGCGTTAGACGGAGACGCGGGCATTGCTCCCGGGTCTTTTGCCGCTCAGCGTCCTTTGAATACCGGTTTGCGTTTCTGCATAAATGCCATACGTCCCTCTTTATAATCCTCACTATCAAAACAGGTATCTACCATTTTCCTGATTTTTGCAAGGTCTCGCTTGTCCGGATCCAACATACCCGCATTAACAGCCGCTTTTGCCGCTCTAACAGTCAATGGGGCATTTGCAACTATCAATCCAGCATAATCCCTGGCAGTCTGTTCCAACTCATCCTTTTCCACCACACGATTAATCAGGCCGACCCTGAGTGCTTCATCTGCATCCAGAAACCTGGCTGAAAACAATATGTCTTTCGCCACCGACGGGCCAACAAGATTGGAGAGCACCTTTAATCCCCCATAGTCATAACCCAATCCCAGTTTGGCAGCAGGAATACCGAAATTTGAATCTCGACTTGCTATGCGAATATCTGCGCTCAGAGCCGTTGCAAGACCCCCGCCAATACAAAACCCCTGAATCATGGCAAGCAGAGGTTTATCCAATAGTGTCAACCATCGATTGGCACGCGCCGCTACGGCACCGTACTCATCCTGCTGCTGGGCATTACTGCGCTTCTGGTCAAATTCCGAGATATCCGCTCCGGCAACAAATGCCTTATCACCTGCTCCTTTCATGATGACAACTCTAACCGAGTCATCATTTTGGAAATTCTCCAGGATAGTTCCCAGTGCCTCCCACATTTCCAGAGAAATGGCGTTTCTGCGTTCCGGATTATTGAATGTAATCCAACCAATGCCGTCATCGACGTCGGCAAGCATCTTCTTGGTGTTTAATTTCATCTACAACTTTACCTGTTCATTTTGTTTATGCAGGAAGTCAACAATGGCATATTGCTACGCCTAGACGATTCCCGACGCATGCAATTCAGTTATCTGTGCCGCGCTATATCCCATCTCGATTAATATCTCGTCGGTATGCTCCCCTAACTCCGGACCCGCCCTGTCGAAGCTTTTGCTGTGGGGGAACAGGGAGAGGTTGATAGGCGTACGCACCAGATTCAACTGCCCCTCAGTTTTGTGATACGCAGGTTTCACCATTTGCAGGTGCTTAACCTGGGGATCTTCAAATGCCTCACCAATATTGTAGATGGGCCCACAGGGCACACCCGCTTTGTTCAGCCTGTCCACCAACTCCAACGTCTGATACTGGCTGGTTATCTCATTTATGCGTCGTTGCAGTTTGTGCCTGTTCTGTACGCGTTTCTTTGCATGCGCATAATCGGGGTCATCTGCCAACTCCGGCACATCCATCACCTGGCAAAAAGCTTTAAACATTTTGCTGCTACTGGCGGCCATGTTTATTTTGCCGTCGGCCGCATCGAATACTCCCATGGGTGAGTTAGTCGGATGATTGTTACCCTCCTGGGGAGGAATTTCACCGGTCATGGTATAACGTGCGCCCTGGAAATCGAGTTTGCACAGCATCGACTCCAACAGGGAAGTGTGCACCCATTGTCCCTCACCGGTACGTTCCCTGTGTAACAAAGCCAGTAATATTCCCTGCCCCAGAAACATCCCGGCGGAAGTGTCACTGATAGCTATGCCCACGCGCATGGGTCCTCTACCCGGTTCACCGGTAATTGACATCAAGCCGCTAGTACCTTGTGTAATCTGATCGACACCCGGTCTGTCGCTATAGGGACCATCCTGGCCGAAACCGGAAATACTCGCATAGATGATTGCTGGATTCACTTCCTTAACGGATTCATAGTCAATACCGAGTCTATACTTGACGTCTTTACGATAGTTCTCGACGATGACATCTGCTTTTTCTGCCATCTCCAGAAACAGATTTTTGCCCCGCTCGCTCTTCAGGTTTATGGTAACGCCACGTTTGTTTCGATGCAGGTTTTGTGAGTCGGGACCATGGCGAATTCCGCCTAAATCGCTGGCTGTCACTCCAGGTGTTAACGGCGCTTCAATGCGCACTACTTTGGCGCCCCAGTCAGCCAACAACCGAACAGCACTGGGACCGGCCCTGGCCAAGGTCAGATCAAGGACTGTGTAACCCGATAACGGCAGTTTCTGCTCACTCATTATATTTTCAACTTTCCAGGATACCCCTGAGTTCTAACGCAATGTCACTTAATTTTGCATGGATGATGCGGGTGTTCTTCGGTCCCATACGGATCAATTGCTTTTGCACCTCGCTTAACGATTCCAGTTTCTCATCTGCAAATTTATACATGACAACGGGTCTGACCAAATGGATCGGTTGCGGGACGACTGGCGTCTCTAACATTCGGCCTATTGCCAGAAACACCGCATCGTCAAACTTTTTGTTTGTATAACCCAGTTCCTGGTAGGCTTCCTCAAAGAGAGGTTGTAAGAGCACATAGAACTCGACCGCTCGCTGACTATCTATGCCTGCAAAGATGGCCGTTAACAGATCATATCTGGCATAGGATTCTTCATTCAGTACATATAGAGCCTCACTGATCTTGTTGGCTTTGAACGGCCCTTCAGGGGCAAGAAAAGAAACATGCTTTCGAGGGACTGAACCGCGGACGGTGTTGTCCACCAACACCACGAACTTGCGAATCAGCTCGTCCGATATTAGCCATGCCGCAATACCGGGATGGTTGCTGAGTGTTATCACACCATCTCTGATCAGTTGATCGCTATCATCCAGCAGCGGGAGTATGAACGAGGGCTCTGTTTCAATCACTGGCACAGGTTCATCTTCGATAACTGCTTCGATTTCAGGTTCTGCTTCAGGCTCGGGCTCAACCTGGGGTACCTCTGCGGGAATTTCGATTGCTACTTGTGTAACGGGTTCAGGTTCTTTATCGGCGATGAATCTGTACCCCATATATCCCAGCACGATCATCCCGACAATACCTAACGTGATCAGCACCGGTTGCTTGTCACTGTCTGCCATTTAGTACACCTGTATTTATTTAGTTGATCAAATCTTATTATTCTTAATGGTTTGGAAAGTCAGAACAAGGAAAAGGTTCCGCTTCCAGTATTCTTCCATACTTTCTGTCCGGGTGGAAATCTCTGATATTGTACGCTTAGATCTCTCTGGATTCGGATATTTCAGATGGCAGACTGCAAAAACCCTGTGCGGGCACATCCAGAGCACTGTTGAACTTACTCGACATATTCTGAAATGCAATCAGTCCGGTCAATTCCACAATACTGTCTGCATCAAATGACTGCTTCAGGCGATCCATCAATTCATCAGTCACCTGCTGATCTGAATAGGTAACTGCTTCCGTATATTCAAGTGCGATTTTTTCCTTTGCATCGAAAAGTTCACTGCTCCGCCACTGCTGGAGATCGGCAACTTTCTCCATTGAACCAGATCTTTCTGCCAGTGTTGCAGAGTTGATATCCACGCAAAAACTGCACCAATTAATCTGCGACACTCTCACCGTAACCAGGGAACGCAAAACCGGATCCAGTGGCGACGATCGCCTGTCCAGAACACCATAGAGAAGCGCTACAGCGGCAAATAGCCTTGGGACTCTGCCCCACAACATGCCCGGCTTTAAGATTTCCCCGTATTTTCGTTTTTGATTCCAGAAAAACGGTTTTATGAATAGCGGATAACTCTTTAGCGGTTTAACTGAAACTCTCATCTGCTTGACTCCACCCTGAACGACTGACCAGTATCAGATTAATTTGATCAAAGTCAATTGAATCTTGACTCAATCTAGTAGCGTGTACAACGGGTTGCGCCAATGCGTCCAGTGCTTGCTGATGGTGCCAGCCCACCTTATTTTGACCAGGACCGAAGGAAAGGTTACCCATGGCGCCAAGGCTCAGTTTTCATGATCGCGTGCATCGAACATCACTTCTGCCATGACTGAAATTATCACCTCTTCCAATCAGGATTTCTCTTCGGGCAGGCCCGCAGCTCAAGTGCCATTTCACGTTATCGTCAAACCAATTGGTCCTTTGTGTAATCTGGAATGTGAGTATTGTTTTTATCTGGACAAAACAAGTATGTTCAAAGGTTCGAAATTTCATATCTCAGATACACTGCTCGAGACCCATATTAAAGATTATATCGAAAGTCAGCCCGCCGGGTGTCAGGAAGTTGGTTTTGCCTGGCAAGGTGGGGAACCCACCCTACTGGGCGTGGACTTTTTCAAAAAAGTAGTCGCTTTACAGGAGAAATATCGAAGACCCGGGATGCGTATCAGCAATGCTCTGCAGACCAATGGCACAAAATTGGACCGGGCCTGGTGCAAGTTTCTGCGCGACAATGATTTCCTGGTTGGCATCAGCCTGGACGGACCGCAACCGTTTCATGATCGATATCGAAAAACCAAGGGTGGAAAAGGCTCATATCACCGGGTAAAACAGGGTCTGGATAACCTTCTGAAGTACAAAGTTGAATTTAATATCCTCACTGTGATTCAAAGACACAATGGTAGCCACCCGCTTGAAATCTATCATGGATTAAAGGCGTTCGGCACCAGGCATATCCAGTTTATTCCCATCGTGGAAAGAACAAAGGAGGCAAATGTATCAGAGCGAAGTGTCTTGGCCGATCAATATGGCAATTTCATGATCGCTGTTTTTGACGAGTGGCTGGCTCATGATATTGGCAGGATTCATATCCAGCAGTTCGAATCGGCTCTCAATGCAACTATCGGTAATTCAGCCACTATCTGTGTGCACGCCAGACAATGCGGCAGAGCTCTGGCTCTTGAACATAACGGTGATGTATTTGCATGCGATCATTTCGTATTCGACGATTACAAAATCGGCAACATACAGCAACAGTCCTATGCAGATCTGGTTGATGGGAATAAGCAAACAGCATTCGGACAAGACAAGGAAAAGAAACTAACCGATCGTTGTAAACGCTGCGATGTTCGCTATCTGTGTAATGGTGGCTGCCCGGCACATCAGTTTGTACCTATTCGTAACGAGGAGTTTAAGCACAACTATCTGTGCGATGGTTACAAGGCATTCTTCAGGCATATTAGGCCGTACATGGATGCCATGGCTCAAGCGCTGAGAAATAACTTAACCGCAGACCAGTATCATCGTTTTCTAAAAGATAGCAAATTGAAACC